>PCUD01000124.1:0-30896 GCA_002786785.1 Ignavibacteriales bacterium CG18_big_fil_WC_8_21_14_2_50_31_20
AACATAGTTGTATTAGATGGATTTACCTTAAATCCAGGTGATTTAAGTTGGGCTGAACTTGAAAAACTAGGAAATCTTAAAGTTTACGATAGAACTGAAGCCAATTTAACTGTTGAACGAAGTAAAGATGCTGAAATTGTAATTACAAATAAAACTGTTATTACTGAGAGTTTAATTTCTCAACTCCCAAATTTGAAATATGTTGGAGTTCTTTCTACAGGATATAATGTGGTTGATACTTTAGCTGCTGCAAAAAATGGAATTGTGGTAACAAATGTTCCCGCATACAGCACTGATTCCGTTGCACAAATTACATTTTCACTTTTGTTGGAATTAGTTATAAATGTTGGAGTTCATGATAAATCAGTTCATAAAGGCGAATGGGAAAATTCTGATGATTTTAGTTATTCAAAAACTCCTTTAATTGAGTTGCAAGGATTAACATTTGGAATTATTGGTTTTGGAAGAATTGGTAGAACCGTTGCAAAAATTGCAAATGCTTTTGGAATGAATGTGCTTGCAAATAACAGAAGCGAAATAAAAGAAATTCCAGATTATGTAACTGTAGCAGATAAATCAGAAATATTCAATAATTGTGATGTAGTGTCACTTCACGTTCCACTAACAAATGAAAATTCAGAATTTGTGAATGCAAAAATTTTAAGCATGATGAAATCGTCTGCTTATATTATAAATACTGGACGTGGTGGATTGATAAACGAACAAGATTTAGCAGATGCGTTAAATAACGGTAAAATTGCCGGTGCTGGATTGGATGTTCTTTCAACCGAGCCACCATTAGCTGATAATCCATTATTAAATGCAAAGAATTGCATAATTACTCCACATATTGCTTGGGCAACAATTGCAGCTCGTAAAAGATTAATGAAAATTGCTGTTGAAAATGTAAAAGCATATATTGACGGAAATCAGCAAAATGTTGTAAGTTGAAAACCTCTAGCAATTTTTAATATTTTAATTCCCAAAAGTATTAATTGAAAATAGATTTGTTAATGACTTGTGCAATGTGTAGATATTGATTATTATTACACATAATGTTTAGGAGTTTTATGAGAACCAATATTGTAATTGATGATAATTTAATGAATTTGGCATTACAAGTATCATTGTTAAAAACAAAAAAAGATGTAGTTGAAGAAGCATTAAAATTGTTAATTCAAACTAAAAAACAAACAAAATTGAAGGAATATAAAGGAATTCTAAAATGGGAAGGTGATATTTCTGAAATGAGAACTGACAAATGATATTTGTTGATTCAACTGTAATTATTGATTATTTCAACGGAATTGATAATTGGCAAGTAGATAAACTTGATTTTATTCTTGGAAGAGAAGTTGTTGTAATTGGTGATTTTATTTTAACAGAAGTTCTTCAAGGTTTTAAAAGTGACAACGATTATCAGAAAGCTAAACTTATTTTGAACGAATTTCCAATTTTGAATATTCTGGGTGAAGAAATGGCAATAAAAAGTGCTGACAATTTTCGTTTTCTCAGAAAAAATGGAATCACAATCCGTAAAACAATTGATGTAATTATTGCCACTTTTTGTATTGAAAATAATTTGGAATTGCTACATAATGACCGCGATTTTGAACCATTTGTAGAACTTCTAAATTTAAAAACTGTAAATAAATAGAATTATTTTCGCAGCAAATTATTTGGTCTATTCCTTTTCAAAATCAACTCTTTTTTTTTTTTGGTAAAGAATTAACTATCAAATTGTAAGAATCATCAATCCAACTTTCAATTTGAGGATTTCTTAAAGTGCCATCCAGCATTATTGTATTCCAATGCGCTTTGTTCATATGGTAACCGGGAATTACCTCTTCAAAACGTTCTCTTAATTCAATAGCTTTTTCATGATCGCATTTTAAATTAATACTAAAAGGAGGAGTTAAACTTGCTAAACAAAATATTTTATTTGCAACTTTAAAAACCAATGTTTCATCATCAAACGGAAAGCTTTCTGTTACTTCTGCTTTCTTTTTACAATATTTTTGAATTTGCTCAATATCCATTTTTATCCAAATTGATATTTAAGAATAAGTTTAAACTCAATAGTCATAAAAAATAATTAAATTCACTAATAAATAAAAAAAAATAATAATTGGGAAACAAATAATATCTTTATTTGTTTATAACATAACTATTAAATTATCGGAAATATTAATATATGAAAAGAGTATATAAAAAAACTTTCAATCAAGAAAACTATTATAATAGCGACTGCCATTTGACAAAAACAAACAATTATAATAAGATGAAACAAATTCTATTAGCAGTAATTATCATTTTTATTTCAATCACAAGCTTTGCACAAACAACCGAGCACAAAAATGATAACAGTGTTGCTATTGACACTTTTAAAGTTCTAGTTCCTACAAAATTTAATTCGCGGGTTGACCAAATTGTAACAACTTTGCTAACAAAATATCATTATAAAAAAATAGACTTAAATGACTCGCTTTCATCAATAATTTTTGATAATTATATTAAATCATTGGATTATAATAGAGTCTATTTTATTAAACCGGATATTAATAATTTTGAAAGATACAGACATTTGCTGGATGATTATTTACTTGCTGGAAACCTCTCTTTTCCTTTTGAAGTGTTTAATACTTACAAAACCAGAATGTATTCAAGAGTAAATTATATTAATAAGATAATGCAACAGGAGTTTGATTATTCAACGAATGAGAGTTTCACTCCAATGCGAGATGAAGCACCCTGGGTTGAAAAAGAATCGGAATTGGATGAAATATGGCGAAAAAGACTCAAAAATGATGCATTAAATAAACATTTGCAAAAAGAGGAGTGGGAAAAGACTTCCAAAACTTTAACCGATAGATATAAAAGATTTCATAAAGTTATTCTTCAATATAAAGAAGAGGATGTTTTTCAATTATATATGAATGCACTTGCAAATGCAATCGACCCTCATACGAGTTATTTTTCGCCAATTACTTCGGAAAATTTTAATATTTCAATGTCGCTCTCATTTGAGGGAATTGGTGCCTCTCTTATGTTAAAGGATGATTATACAACAATTGCTAAAATTATTCCTGGTGGCCCAGCTGCAAAAAGTGAAAATCTTTTTGAAAATGATAGAATTGTTGGTGTTGCTCAAGGTGAAGATGGCGAAGTTGTTGATATAGTTGGATGGCGCTTGGATGATGTTATTCAATTAATTCGTGGGAAAAAGGGAACAATGGTTCGCCTATCAATTTTAAGAGCTGATGCGACACTCGATATGCCTACTGAAGAAGTAAAATTAATTCGTGATAAAATTAAACTAGAAGAACAAGCAGCAAGCTCAAAAATTATAAAAATTGAGGAAGATGGAAAAATCTTCAAACTTGGCGTTCTTGATATTCCAACATTTTATATAGATTTTGAAGCTCAACGCAAAGGTGACCCAGATTATAAAAGCACAACTCGTGATGTGAGAAAGTTAATTAAAGAATTGAACAAAGAAAATGTTGACGGATTTATAATTGATTTGAGAAATAATGGCGGTGGTTCACTTCAAGAAGCTGTTGAATTAACGGGACTTTTTATTAAAGATGGACCTGTTGTGCAAGTAAAAAATTCTAATGGAAATATTCAAGTAGATGAAGACCCAGATAAAGAGATATATACGGATAAACCTTTGGCAGTATTTATAAACAGATATAGTGCTTCTGCTTCTGAAATTTTTGCAGGAGCTATTCAAGATTACGGAAGGGGATTGATTGTTGGTGAGCAAAGTTTTGGAAAAGGAACAGTCCAAAATTTAATTGATTTAAATAGATTTATGCCTACAAAGGAAAGTGAATTAGGAAAACTTAAAATTACTATAGCAAAGTTTTATAGAATTACTGGAAGTAGTACTCAAAAACTTGGTGTAATTCCAGAAGTTGAATTCCCTTCAATTCCTCGTGATAAATTTGGTGAAGCATCTGAACCAAGTGCGCTGAAATGGGATCAAATTAGGACAACTAATTTCAAAAAATATGGCGACTTAAAAAACCACTTGCCATCGTTATTAAGAAAGCATAAAAATAGAATTGAAAATAATTTAGAATTCCAATATTTACTTGAGGATATTCAAGACTATAAAACCAACAAAGAAAAAACTCAATATTCTTTAAACAAAGATATTAGAAAAAAAGAACGTGAGGAAAATGAAGCTAAAAAATCTGAACGTGAAAATGAACGAGTAAAAAAAGAAAATTTTGTTGTTCAAGAAAAAGATGAAGTAAAAAAAGAGAATTTGCGTGTAGATGACCCGCTTTTAGAAGAAACAGGGTTTATTCTTGCTGATTTAATAATTGAGCAGAAAGTTAAAAAATAATAGGTTTATTACTTTCAATTAGTGATGCCATTAGAAGTATATTTAATCATCCGAAGCTTTAAGAAACCTCGGATGATTAAATATAATGTAAAAACATTAGTGCATTCGTGAATATTTGTTAAAATGAAAAAAACAAACGCAATAAGAATTTTGGAAGTAAATAATATCCCATTCCAATTATTTAATTACGAATTTAAGATTGAAGAAATTGATGCAATTTCAGTAGCTCGAAAAATTGAAGCAGAAGTGGAATCAGTTTTCAAAACTCTTGTAACTCGCACTAGTAATAATGAGTATTTTGTTTTCGTAATTCCAGGAAATGAAACTCTCAATCTCAAAAAAGCTGCAAATACAAGCGGAACTAAAAACATTGAAATGATAAAGGAAAAAGAACTTCTTCCGCTTACTGGATATGTAAAAGGTGGTTGCTCACCAATTGGGCTTAAAAAAATGTTTCCAATTTTTATTGATGAAACTGCTCAATTATTTGACGAAATTTATATTAGTGCTGGCATGCGTGGAACTCAAATTAAATTAAATCCAAATGAACTTAAAAAACTTGTTAAAGCTGAGTTTGTTGATTTGGTGTGAAAATTCAAATTGTCAAGAAAGTAAATCCTCCAAGGTTTTCAAAACCTCAAAGGATTTAATTTTTATTTGTGATTTAGTAAATATATTTTAATTATTCAGCAGCAATTAAACTAATTGCCAATCCACCACCAGAGGCAAGGTGGAAATCGATTTTAGAATTCCTGTCAATTATCATTTTACTAATTTCAATATCTGTTGGGTTATCATTCCAATGTGCATTTTTGCCATCTTGATAAATCGTTGCATTATACTTTAAACCAGAATCAAGAAATCCAAAATCTATTTCAGCATCTCTAGATATTTCATTAGTAATGCTTCCAACAAACCAATTTTCCTTGTTTTTCTCTTTTCTTGCAATAGTAACAAATTCTCCAACTTCGCCATTTAGAGTAATAGTTTTATCCCAATCGACGCCAACATCATTTATAAATTGAAAAGCTGGTTGATTTTTGTAATTCTCAATTAAGTCACAAGCCATTTGAATTGGACTGTAAATAACAACATATAAAGCCAATTGTTGTGCAAGAGTTGTGTTTACTTGATTATTTGGTTTATAGGGTTTCAATTTAATGTTAAAAACACCTGGAGTAAAATCAATTGGACCAGCAAGCATGCGGGTAAACGCAACTGTTGGCAAATGGTTTGGAGGATTTCCACCATCTGATGACCAAGCGTTAAATTCCTGTCCGCGTAAACCTTCGCGTGAAATTGCATTTGGGTATGTTCTTCTAATTCCTGTAGCTTTTATTGGTTCGTGTGCATTTACTGCAACATCGTATTTTGCAGCGGTTTCAATAACTTTTCTATAGTGATTCACCATCCACTGCCCATGATGAAATTCGCCTTTGGGAATAATTTTGCCAACATAACCAGTTTTAACTGCGCTAATACCTAATCGTTTCATTAATGCAAAAGCTGTATCAAGTTGTTGTTCATAAGTTCTTGGCGCTGCCGAAGTTTCGTGATGCATTATTATTTCAACACTTTTTTCTTTTCCATATTGGACAACTTCTTTCAAATTATAATCTGGGTATGGAGTTACAAAATCGAAGACACCTTCTCTATCATCAAAACCAATCCAATTTTCCCAACCAGTATTCCAACCTTCAACAAGCAAACCACCAATTCCATTCTGGGAAGCAAAGTCGATAAAAGCTTTTGCGTTTTCTGTTGTTGCTCCGTGCAATCCGTGTGGTTTTCCGTTTGTGGAATAACTCCATTGAGATTTACTAAGATGCATTTCCCACCAAATGCCCATATATTTTGTTGGTTTGAACCAACTAACATCACCAAGTTTATTGGGTTCGTTTAAGTTTACTATAAGTTTTGAATCAATTAATTCGGTAGCTTTTTTTGCAATTTGAATAGTTCGCCACGGAGTATTAAAAGGAAGTTTCACTTTTGCTTTGTATCCAAATCTTTTAGAGCCAACTAACTCACTCGACATCAGTAAATTTTCTTTATCAATTTTTAGTGTCATTCCTGGGTAGTTTGTAAGATTTGCCTCGTGAAAACTTAAGTGAGTTCCATTGGAAGTACGCATTGTAATTGGAGTATTTACAGCATTTTCTGGAATATATGTTTGGGCAAGATTATCATGATTAGCTTTTGCGAGAGCATCAATTTTAGCAAACCTAGTTTTGTTATAAAGATGCTCATAAATATCCCAATCACCTGGAATCCACCAACAAGTGTGATTTCCAGTTAAACTGAATTGTGTGTTTTCATCCAGAACAATAAGTGAATCAATATTATTTTGCTGCGGAAACTCGTACCTAAAGCCAACTCCATCATCATAGACTTTGAAATGTATATTAAATTTTGAAATATCAATATCAGAGTTTTGCAATGTTACTATAATTTCGTTGTAATTATTTACAACTTCCTTAGCTTCTCCCCATGGCATTTCCCAAGTTTCATTGAAACTATTTTTCTGAACATCCACAATCTTAAAATTATCTTTAATGGATGAAAGTCTTTTGAAATCAAAACCAAGTTTGGAAGTTTTAATTATATTTTCTCCATTAAAATTAATTGAATAAGTAGGAGTGCCATCTTTCAAAAGTTGAAAACTAACTTCAATATTTTTTGAGGGTGAATACACAATTTCAACCTCATTATTAGAGGAAGTGCAGCTTGTAGTAGCAAAAAAAACTAATATAAATGCAATAATCTTTTTCAATTTTCAATCCTAAATTTATTTTACGCCGTAAGTTAGTTTCATTGTAATTGATGCAGTTTTGTTTTTTGATTCAGTATTAAAAGTTCCACCCCAAGAAAATTCCTCTCCAGAATTTTGCCCAGTTATTTGAAAAATTCCCATTTTTGCGGAAATTAAATTACTAAGCTTGGAACCAGAATTTTCTGCAATTTTTTCTGCTCTTATTCGTGCATCTTCAGTGGCTTTAGAAATCATCTCAATTTTTAAATCGGCAAGTTTTGTGTAATAATAGCGGGGAGGAAGTGAATAAAATTCAATTCCCTCATTCAAAAGTTCAGTTATTTCGCGTGATAAATTTTCAATTTTTTCAACGTTTTCTGATTCAATCTGAACAGTTTGGCTTAATTGATATCCAACAAAAACTGAACCTATATATTTACCATCACTTGAATATTTTGGTTGATTATCTTTAATTGAGTTAACAGAACTAAAAACAACTTCTTTTTGTGTAATTCCTTTTTTATTCATATAACTTAAAATTAAGTCCCTATCTTTTTTTAACTCTGCAAAAGCAGTTTTAAGATTCATATTAGTTTTCGAAAAATTGCCTTCCCACACAATTAAATCGGAAATAAAATCCTTTTCGCCCAAACCAGTTACAGAAATATTTCCAACTGGTTGTGTTCGGCTAAAATAGTAATAGCCTAAAATTATTGATGCTAAAACGATTGCAGCAGAAAAAAGGAATGCATTTAAATTCTGTTTCATAATTATTCCATTACTAATTGAATTGATTGCTAAATATAAATTTTAAGAATTATAATAACAAATAAATGCTGTTTAAATGTGTTTTATTTGCTTAATGGCTTTAATACTCTTTTAATTACACCCTGCATATAAGAAATAATCAATCCATAATTTACAATTGGAATTTGCATTAATTCAGCTTGTTTAATTCTACTTTGCATTTCTGTTCGGGTTATCATACAAGCGCCGCAATGAATAATTAATTTGTATTTTAAAAGGTCATCAGGATAATCCTTTCCAGCAACAACATCAATATTTATATTTTTCTTAGTGTATGCACTTAGCCAGCGTGGAATTTTTACTCGTCCAATATCATCCTTTTGAGCATGATGTGTGCATGCCTCTGCAATAAGCACAGAATCGCCATCTTTTAAATTATCAATTTGGTCAATTCCAGAAATTAGTGCATTTAGCTCACCTTTGCTTCGTGCCATTAAAATTGAAAAAGTTGTGAGAGGTATATCTTCTGGAACAATTTGTGAAACAGATAAAATTGCCTGACTATCAGTAACAACTAATTTTGGTTTTTGATTTAATTTTGATAACGCATCTTTTAATTCAGTTACTTGCACAACAATAGAAATTGCATTTATATCCAAAGATTCGCGTAAAGCTTGAACTTGCGGTTTTATTATTCGTCCCTTTGGTGCACCAGGATCAATTGGAACAACAAGCACAATTATTTCACCACTGCTTACCAAATCGGAGATTAATGGAATTTCACTTTCATCTGGAATCAGTTTTATAACTCCTTCTTTTAGCCGATGAATTCCATTTTTGTTTATTGAAGAAGTCTTAAATATTGGCATTCGAAAAGAATCCAAATCTTTAAGCAATTTTTCATTTGTTGATAAATCGGTTTTAGTAATTACAAAGGCAAATGGAATATTATTATTTAGTAGTCTATTTATATATTCAATATCAATTGGTTCAATATTATTTTGTGAATCAATTACATAAAGTACAAAATCTGCCGAAGAAATTGCTTTAATTGTCTTGTTTATCCTTTTTTCTCCCAAATTACCAAAATCATCAATTCCAGCAGTATCAACCAAAACAACTGGACCAAAAGGCAGAAGTTCCATTGCTTTTTTTACTGGATCGGTTGTCGTTCCAGCAATTTCACTAACAATACTCATTTCTTGCCCAGAAAATGAATTAATTAATGCTGATTTCCCAACGTTTCGTTTTCCAATAAAAACTATGTGTTTGCGTTCTGCGTTACTTACAGTACTCACGAATAATTCCATTTTTTTTAATCTAAACACAAAATTTGTACCAAAATATATAAACAATTTGATATCAAAAAATGAATAAAAATAATTGGTTGTCCAAATTTTCCTAATTTGAATAGAAGTAATTCCTAATTTGAAGAAAAGAATAGTGAAATTGAACTAATAAATCTATCTTTTATAACCAAAATTCCAACAAGATTTTTGGAATGCTTTTTGACTGCTTAACTTACAATTATATAGAGATAAAATTATGGAATTTATTGACGAAAAATATATAAACGCACTAATTGAGGATAAATCTTTTAATGATAAAAATTTGCAGTTGGCAGCAATTGAAAAAGCAAGATTACGCAAGGGAATTTCGTTAAAAGAAAGTGCAATTTTATTAAATATTACAGATAATGAATTATTGGACAAACTATTTTCGGCGGCAAAGGAGATTAAAGAAAATATTTATGGAAATAGACTCGTAATGTTCGCTCCGCTTTATTTGACAAATGCCTGCGTAAATAACTGTCTTTATTGTGCTTTTAGAATTGACAACAAAGATATTGTTCGCAAAACGCTCACAATTGATGAAATTGAACAAGAAGCACGACAATTAATTATGGACGGTCATAAACGATTATTGCTCGTTTGTGGTGAGCATCCTAAAGAATCAAATCTTGATTACATTGGTGAAGCAATAAAAAGAATTTATAGCATTAATTATAATGGGAATAATATCCGAAGAGTTAATGTTAATATTGCACCACTTACAGCAGAAGAATTTAAAAAATTGCACAGTTTTGAAATAGGAACTTATCAAATATTTCAAGAAACTTACCATTACGAAACATATACCAAAATGCATCCTTCTGGACCTAAAAAGGATTTTGCTTTTAGATTACATGCACCCGAAAGAGCATTTGAAGCTGGAATTGATGATTTAGGAATAGGTGCGCTTTTTGGATTAACTGATTATCGTTTTGAGCTTTTAGCAATGTTAATGCATGCCGAATATATGGAAAAAACACTCGGAGTTGGACCGCACACTATTTCAATTCCACGATTGGAACCAGCTTCAAATGCACCAGCGGCTAATAAAATTCCAAACGCCGTAGATGATTTTGCTTTCAAAAAAATAATTGCAATTTTGCGATTAGCAGTACCCTATACAGGAATTATTTTATCAACTCGCGAAAAGCCTGAACTACGTAGTGAATTATTTAGTGTTGGTGTTTCTCAAATTAGTGCAGGAAGTAAAACTACACCTGGTGCATATAAGAAAACGGATAATAAATCAAATTCAGAATTCGGTCAATTTCAGCTTGGTGACCATCGTAGTTTGGACCAGGTAGTGAAAGATGTTTGTAATTTGGGTTTTCTCCCAAGTTTTTGTACTGCTTGTTATCGTTCTGGAAGAACTGGTGATAGATTTATGGAATTGGCTAAGACTGGAAAAATTGGAGAAATTTGCACTCCAAATGCACTTGCTACTTTTAAGGAATATTTACTTGATTTTGCATCCGATGATTACTCGGCTAATAGCGAAAAGGCTCTTTTAGAACAAGTAGAACGTTTACCAGAGAAGACAAAAAATGCTACTAAAAAGATGATAACCAAATTAGAAAATGGCGAACGGGATGTATATTTTTAGAAATTTGAGTTCAAAAAAGAACAATAAGAAATGATGAGAAATTTGGACGAAATATTAAATAGAGATTGTTTAACAAAAGATGAAATGGTATTTCTTATTCATTTAAGTGGAGAAAATGAGATTCAAAAGCTTCACAATAAAGCAAAAGAAATAAGAGAAAAATATTTTGGCAATCAAATTCACTTGCGTGGAATTATTGAGTTTTCAAATTATTGCAGACAGGATTGCACCTACTGTGGAATTAGAAAATCAAATAATTTAGCTGAGCGATTTAGAATGAGCAAAGATGAAATTATTTCTGTTTCTAATCAAATTTATGAATCTGGAATTAAAACAATTGTTCTACAATCAGGGGAAGATTTACATTATAGCAAGGAAGATATTGCAGAAATAATAATTGAAATTAAAACTAAATTTGATGTTGCAATTACTCTTAGTCTTGGTGAAAGACCATTTTGTGATTATGATTTATGGCGAAAATGTGGCGCAGATAGATATTTATTAAAACATGAAACAGCTAACAAGGAAATTTATAAGGAAATTCACCCTTACCAAAAATATGAAAACAAAATTGCTCACTTAAAATATTTACAAAACATTGGTTTTCAGATTGGAAGTGGAAATATAATTGGCTTACCAAACCAAACAATTGAAGATATTGCTGATGATATTATTCTTTGTGATGAACTTAATGTTGATATGGCTTCGTTTAGCCCATTTATTAAAGCAGAAAATACTCCTCTTTCAAATTTGCCTAACGGGGATATGAGTTTATTATTAAACACAATGGCTGTTGCAAGAATTGTACTAAAAAATGCTCATATTCCATCAACTACCGCTCTGGCAACATTAGATGAATTGGGCAGAGAAAAAGGTATTCTTGCTGGAGCAAATATTATTATGCCGTCATTTACTCCTTATCCTTACAGAGGAAATTATTTAATTTATGAAAACAAAAAGTGTATATCCGAAAATCCACAAATGTGTTTACCTTGTTTAAGTTTGAGATTGTCCAGCGTTGGTGTAAAAGCTTCTGATTCTTATGGACATTCATTAAAAATTTAAATAGGACAAAATGACTTTCATTTTTGTTGTTTTTTTATTAATTTTTGTTTGTCACACTAAATTAAAAAAGGAGTAAAAATGAAAGTAACTTTTTATCTATTTCTAATGTTGAGCATTTCATCACTATTTGCTCAAGATTCATTTATACGCAGCCATGTTATTCCAGTACCAGCTATTGAAAATACGGGAATGGGCGAAGTAGTTGCTGGGGTTGATTTTGATGGCGATGGCCGAAAAGAAATTTATCAGGTTAATAATATGCTCGATCAAGGTGGAGCAGAAGAAATACCTAAAATTTATAAATTTGAATTTAACCCAGACTCAGGTACTTGGGATTCTGTTTGGGCGGCTACCATTCTTGATATTCCACAACAAAATAGCTGGGGTGCTTTAACCTCTGGCGATTGGGATAATGATGGGAAATCAGAAATTATTTGGGCGCCTGCAAACTGGGTAAGTGGAACAAATCTAAATCCTCCAAGAATTTTAGTCTTTGAAGCTCGTGGAGATGGTAGTGAAGGGTTGGGGGTTGAAATATTTGGCAATTCAACACCTAATTGCCAATGGACCATTACTCCAGATGATAATGTTGATGTTCGTCCTTTTAAAATGGAATTAGCAGATATTGATTCTGACGGTGAGCAAGAATTGTGTTTTATAGATAGAAGTAGTTCTAATGTTTATAGATTTGGAATTGTTTCAATAACTGATGTACCAGATAACGGTGGTGCTACTGAAACTTGGACTTTAGAACACTCTGGTAAAGACTTAGGAGTTGATGTTAGCACATTTTACGATATGGCAATTATTGATAATGCAATGTATATGATTCATAATAGTGGTTCGGTTACAATTGTTAAATATTCTGGCGGTGCTTGGGTAGCTCCCTTAACATTAGAAAACAAAGTGCCCGGTAGTTCTTGGAAAACTGCAAATGCAGTTGATATTGATGGCGATGGCTCAAAAGAAATAGTTGTTGGCGGCTGGTCAACTGTGCCTAATAATTTCTTTGTTCTAAAACCTGATTTATTTGAAATTCTAAAATCATACAATGTAGCAACACTTAAACCTCAGATAGGTGAATCTGGAAGATTAAACGGTGGCTCTGTTGGTGATATTGATCAAGATGGAAAAATGGATATTGTTTTTGGCACTCGCGGGGCTACTCCCGTTGGAGCTATTGTTCGCATCGAGTATCAAGGTGGTGATATTGGCGATTCAGCAAGTTATACTTACCAAACTATTGATTCGTTGCTTGTAACATCTGATGGACAAAGATTTGATATTGTTAAAATTGCAAATGTTGATTCGGATGCAGAATTGGAAGTGCTTTACACTGATGGAAATCAAATAAATCGCGTTCCTCTTGCAATTTTAGATTTAGAACCTGGTGTTAGTGTTAATGAAGAAATTATTCCTAACGAATTTTATGTTTCTCAAAATTATCCAAACCCTTTTAATCCTTCAACTACAATTCAGTTTGGATTAAACGAACAGACCGAAGTTAGTCTTAAAATTTATGATATTCTTGGAAGAGAAATTGCGACATTAATTAAAAATGAAGTTAAAGCTTCTGGAACTTACGAGGTTACATTTAACGCTTCCGTTTTGGCAAGTGGAACTTATATTTATAAATTGACAGCAAATAATCAAACAATTTCTAAAAAGATGAATCTTATCAAATAGACAGCATTAAATTATAAAAACCTCCGAAGTTTTATACACTGCGGAGGTTTTTAATAATTCTACTCAGGAACAACAATTTTATAATTATGAGTAATTTCAACAGATTTTTGCAGCATTGCTGTTACTCCGCAATAATTATTTTGCGATAGGTCAATAGCACGTTCAACATCGTTTTCTTTAATATCTTTACCAGTAAAAACATATTCTAAATTTATTTTAGTGTAAACTTTTGGATGTGTTTCAGTTTGTACGGCAGTAATATTAATTTGGTAATCATCAAGTTTAACTCTTTTCTTTTGTAAAATTGCAATTACATCTGCACTTGTGCAGCCAGCAAGACTAAGCAATAAAAGCTCTTTTGGACGAATCGCGGCACCACTACCACCAAAATTTGATGGTCCATCCATCGCAACCCAATGATTTGTATCTTCACTTTTGCCAATAAATGTAATACCGCTTAGTTGTTTTACAATTGCTTTATGTTCTGTCATTATAGCTCCTTAAAGTTAAATAATTATTTTAAGCAATTTGATGTGCTTCATCTAATTTAGGTTCAACTTAATTTTCATCCAAAAATTTATTTATTTCTAAACCACATTTCCCAAGCTCACAACCTATTCCAAGATGCCCGCAATTGTTATCTAATAATAATACTTTGCAATTTAACTCATTTGCTAATTCAAGTGCAGGAGTTGGATTTACCAAATGGTCTGTTTTGTTGAGGATTAAAAATACTTCTGTCTTTATGTGTTTTGCAGTTTCACTAACAGAATTATTGAAATTTTTATAAATATTATAGCTTTCCATTGCATTTAATTGAGCTAAATGGTTTTCAATTGTAAATGTCTTTGAGGGTTCACGATTCTCAATTTTTTCATCTATAAATATATCAAAATCCTCATGTTTAATATTTTCAACAATATACTCCGGCGAGCGAGCAAAAAGTTGAGTTGTGTAACTTATCATTATGTTAATTAAATCATCGCTTGCACCAAGCTCTTTATACGACTCAATCATTCGCTTTCTGAATTGCATAATTAGCATATCGTAGCTTGAGCGGCGTGGAGTTGCAACGTAAGGCACAGCTTTATCAATAAAATCTGGATAGGAAACAATCCATTGCAAAGCTTGCATGCTGCCCATTGAGCCGCCAACAATTGCGTAAATATGTTTAAATCCTAAATTTTCGGTAAGCATTTTATATTGTGAATTTACCATATCGGTAATTGAAATTTTCGGAAAGTCTTTTCCACTTTGTAATTCAGAATTTGAAGGAGATGTAGAAACTCCGTTGGCAAGTGCGTCAATAGCGATAATATAAAATTTGGAATCGTCAACCAATTTGTTTTGACCAATTAAGCCAGTAATTTGCTCCGCGGTTCCAGCAAACCATGTTGGATAAATAACAATATTTGAGGAATCTGCATTTAGCTCCCCAAATGTTTTATATCCAACTGTACAGTTTTGTAATGTTTCGCCACTCTCTAACTTTAAATCACCAATATTTGCATATTGTTGAACCGATTGTCCAAATAAAATAGATGTTAGAATTAGTGTAAATGTTAAAATTTTATGAAATTGATTCATTTTAATACCGAGTTATTTTACAAATAGAATTAAATACAAATAAATAATTGGAGCAGAAAAAAGAAGTGAGTCAAATCTGTCAAAAATTCCACCATGACCAGGAATTAAATTGGAGGAATCTTTTACTCCAGCATCACGTTTAATAAGAGATTCAATTAAATCACCAACTTGACCAAAAATTCCAATAATAATTGTAAATGCAAAAATATCAATCCAATTAAGGAAAGTTAATAGCACAAATTTTAGAACAATAAGAGAAATAGCAGCAAAAACAAATCCAGCAATCGCGCCTTCCCAGCTTTTTTTAGGACTAACGCGCGGAAACAATTTGTGTTTTCCAAAAGCGGTTCCAATAAAATAAGCTGCCGAATCTGTCATCCAAAGAGTTAACAAAATTGAAATAATAATATAACCACCAAAATTATACTCTAGTTCATAATTATTATAGAATTCCCTGATGCTAATTATTGTTGATGAGAAAAATCCAGTATAAAAAATTGCCAACAAATTTGCAGAAATGTTGTTGATAGCGGACTCTTTATTCCTAAAAAGTTCACAGAATAATAGAATTGGGATAAGTATTAAGAAAAAATTTTCGTAGGAAAACAATTTAAAGTAAGTGTTAAAAATTAGAATAGCTACGGCGGTAAATCCAACAAAATTATTTATATAGATATTTTTTTTATTTAAGATTTTCGAAAATTCATAATAAGCTGTAAGACCTATGATAATAATAAAAATTAGGAAGGGGATTTTGCCTAAATAAGCTAAACCCAACAAAACTGGAATTGCTAAAATGGCAACTAAAATTCGGATTATTCTATTGCTCATAAGAATACTCTATCCATTTTTTTTGAAAGTGAGTGTAAGTTTATTATTTGCAAATTATAATAAAATACGAAGACATATTTAGTAAAAAACATGCCTTCAAAAACAAATTAAAACCAAGCAAACCTATTATTAGTTTTCCTTGTTTATATCATTAATGATAGTAATGGCATCTTCGGCGTCACTCTTTTTTACGAGTAGTTTTGTAACAGATAAATCGCCAACAACTGGGAAACTACTATCATTTTGATTTAAGATTAAGACTTCAATTTCTGCACCTTCCAAATTGGATTTTAGCATACTTGCTTCAAGACCATCAGCACAACTGTAGACTATTATCCAATCCTTTGGATTAATTAAATGCCCTTTAAAATCTTTGTTTGTAACAAGGGTTTCACCACAGTCTGGACATACTGACATGCCTCTGTGATACTCATATTCGCATTTTGGACAAATCACATAACCTCCAAGTTATTGAAACTTATAATAGCTCTTTTTTAAGTAAAATAAAAACAGAAAAAATAAAGCGGTTAATAAAATTAAAGAAAAAATGTGTACTGTAAATTCATCTGGTTTTACAATTGCGGTATTCATTAGTTCATCGTTTCCCCAAATGTAATATGAAACTATAGAGATAAAATTATTAATAAAGTGGAGTATTATTGGAATTAAAATGGATTTGGATTGGAAAGCAGCAAAACCAAGATACATAGCCAATAATGTTAATGCAATTAATCCATAAGGATTAAAGTGATAAAGTGCAAAAGCAAAAGAGGTTAGCAAAATTGCCCACAATGGTTTCATGGAATATTCTAAACTTTTTTGTGTAAATCCTCTAAAAAAGACTTCTTCACATATTGCTGGAGTGATAGAAACTACAAGAATAACGAAAATCATTTCAAAAATGGAATTAGCATTCAAAATAATTCCATAAGAACTCTCCATAAGTTTATCCAAACTATCAGCAATTTCTTTTAAATATTGGAAAAGAGGAATTGCTTCGGCAAGTTGTTGAATAATATAATTTTGAACATAAATAAAACTTTGAAGAAGAGGAATTAAAATAACTAAGCCAACTATAAAAATTGCAATTTCCTTTATGGTTGGAAGTTTAATCCTCAGAATGGGTGAAATTTTATCAACATAAACCAGTTTTGCAAGAATAATGGCGGGAGCTAAGATGAAAAGAATTTGTCCAGCAACATTAAATAAGCGCATTGCATTTACATTAGCTTTGGTTAAATCGCCACCAAATATTATTAGAAATAAAAGTCCACCACCAAATTGGAAAAGGAAAAAGACAATAATTAAACCATAAATTGCTGCTTTGCCAGGATGCATTGTTGGATTTATTTCTGCTTCGTAATTATCGTTGTTTTCAGAATTTGAGTTATTATTCATATTTATAATTTCAATTAAAAGTCGTATTCAAATTTATTGTGCAATTTATATCAAAAAAACGAAATATTTTACTTAATTCTGTATTTTGCATGATTGTTCATAAATCGTTTAACTCTTGTCTTATCAACTCCGTTTAACCAACTTCCATCATTTTTGAAATAAGAACCAACTATAAATACATCGGCTAAATTATAATATTTATCAATATTTTCAGCAGTAATTCCAGAACCGATAATTATTGGAAGTTTTGTGCATTGCTTAACAGACGATAATTCATCAATATCGGTTTCTGCTCCAGTTGAAGAGCCAGTAACAACAATTCCATCACTCAAAAAGAATTCGGCAGCTTTTGCTGTTTCCACAATAGAAACATCCAAAGTAATTGAATGTGAACTATGTTTCTTTTTAATATCCGTAAAAACCAAAACATTATCAGCACCAATTTGCTTGCGATATCTAAGAATATTTCCAGCATTTGATTGCGTAATTCCTTCATCAGCCACGTGTGCAAACACAAATCCTTCGGCGCGGATAAAATCCAAATTTGCGGAATGAGCAATTGCGAGAGCTTCTTTGTTTGCCGATGCCAGAACTTGAATTCCAACAAAAAGATTTGTCTGCCGTTTAATTTCGTAAGCAATTATGGACATAATAGAAGTAATTTCGGGGCCAGATGAGTTATTTAAATAAGGAACATCGTGCATATTTTCAATCATAATTCCTTTTAATCCAGCACTTTTATAAATTTTTGCTTCAGAAATTGCTAAATCTATAATGTTTTGCACATTCCCAGAATATTTTGGCGTTCCTGGAAGAGCATTTAAGTGAATCATTCCAATTACTAACTTTGAGTTAATTAAATCTTGTTTTTGCATAATATTTTCTGTTTAATTAAAATATTTCAATAGTTTTATAATGAGTTTACATTTTTTAAATACCAAAATAAATATAACACTAAAAATTAAAATTATTACTCAATTAAGAGATAATAGATTGTTTTTTAAGTATTTAAATAATTGTATTTTTTGTATTAATTAACTAATTTTGTTTTCTAAATTTAAACGAAATTAATGAAGTAGGTATATTATGAAACGAACTTTTCAACCAAGCAATAGAAAAAGAAAAAACAAACATGGTTTTAGAGAAAGAATGTCTACTAAAAATGGTAGAGCAGTTCTTTCGAGACGTAGAGCAAAAGGCAGAAAAAGATTAACAGTAAGTGACGAATATTAGTCTTGAAAAGCTTTGGTCTTTCAAAAAGTGAGAGAATCAAAAAGAAAAATGAAATTTCCCGGTTATTCAATTCCGGGAAAAGAATTTACTCAAATAGCCGAAAATTAAAGGCTATTTTTTGTTTTGGTGAATATGATTCTGGAACAATTAAAATTGTAACTGCTGTTCATAAAAAAGCTGGAAATGCTGTTTGGCGAAATAGAGTAAAGCGATTGTTGCGTGTATCCTATCGTCTAAATAAAAAAATCTTAACTGATATAGTTAAAGAAAAAACTCTTCTTATTATGATTTCTCCGAACTCAATTAACAAAAAAAACAAGCCAAAATTAAATTTAGATTATGTTCAACTTGATGTAATTGAGTTATTAGAAAAAATTAAAAAACAAATTTTAATAGAAAACGAAAATGGTGGAAAAAATTAATGGATAAACAATCAACCTTAGCATTTGTTTTAATGGGACTAGTGCTTGTAGTATGGCTTTATTTAAATTCTCCAGAACCCCAACCACAAAATATTTCAAAAACAGATTCTACTCTTGTTAAAGAAGAAAACAAACCAGAAGCTACCAAAGCTATTGAAAAACCACTGGAAGAAGTTGTTGACCCAAATTCTAATAACTTATCTCAAAATGGATTATTTTCAACAACAGATAAAAAAGCTGAAATTATTACAATTGAAAATGACCTTGTTAAGCTCGAAATGACTAGCAAAGGTGGTAAAATTAGAAAATACTACTTGAAAGATTATGAAACTTGGTATTATGACGAGTATGAGGAAAGTGATTTTTATAATACTCATGTGCAATTGCTTAATCAAACAAATGGTGGTGATTTAGATCTCGTATTCTTTACTGAAAAGGGGAAAGTTAATACTTCTAATCTGGATTTTGTTTCATCTTTGGGTAGTAATTATTTTAAACTCTCTGGTTCAGATTCACTTAAAATTTCTTATACCTACAAAATTGAAGGCGAAAAAGTTATAAGGAAAAATTTTACCTTCTACGGAAATAACTATCGCTCAAAATTTAATGTTGAACTTATCAATATGAGTTCAATTATTGGTGATAGACGTTACGATGTTGTTTGGGCAAGTGGGATGAATTTTCTAGAATTAAATTCGGTTGATGCAGCTACTTATGCAAATGCTTCTTTTTATTCTGGTGGTGAACATCTTATAGTTGATGCTGATACTGAAGGTGAACCAGTTGAAAGAGATGTTAATGGAAAAATTGATTGGGTTAGTGTAAAAAGTAAATATTTTGCGATGATTTTAGCTCCTAGTAATCCAAATTCGGATGGAGGTGCTAAAATTGATGGTTCATTTGTTAATATTGCTGGACTTGGAGTAAGAGAATATTATAGTGTTGGGTTAAAAATGCCCTTCCAAAAGACGGATTATCAAAAGGATGATTTTACTCTTTATCTTGGACCCGTGCAATACGATACTCTGAAAACTTATAATGCAAATTATGATGCTATATATGATTTTGGAAGTTTCTTTGGACTTAAATTTATTACTCGTCCAATTTCGGAATACTTATTACAGCCTTTGTTTACATTTTTACATAGTATTTTCCCAAATTATGGTATAGTAATCATCCTATTTTCAATTTTAATAAAATTAGCACTTTCTCCTCTAACAAAACAAAGTTATAAAAGCATGGGAAGAATGTCACAACTTCAACCTATGATTGCTGAACTAAAGGAAAAATATAAAGGTGACCAACAGAAAATTCAAAAAGAAACTATGAAGCTATATTCCACTTATGGAATAAATCCAGCTGGAGGCTGTTTACCAATGGTTTTGCAGATGCCAATTCTATTTGCATTGTTTGCTTTCTTCCGTGTTGCAATTGAAATTAGGCACGAGTCATTTTTGTGGATTAAAGATTTGGCTTCACCAGATTACGTGTTTGCGCTTCCATTTACTATTCCACTTGTAAATGTTGATCAAATTACTATACTTGCCCCATTACTTGGAATTACCATGTTCTTCCAACAAAAAATGACTGTTAAGGACCCAAGTCAAAAAGCTATGGTTTATATGATGCCAGTTATGATGACTTTTATGTTCATGGGCTTTTCTTCGGGATTAAATTTATATTATATGATGTTCAATTTACTTTCTATAATTCAACAGTATTATATTAATAAACAACAAAGTCACACAAAATTGGTACCTGTTGAAAAGAAAAATCAAAAGCAAGGCTTTATGCAAAAAATGATGGCTGCAGCAGAAGAAAAACAGAAGACGCAAAAACAGATTACTAAAAGAAGATAATAAATTTTATAATTGAAAAGTTAATGTTAATTTACATTAATTTTTCTCTATTTTTACAGCCGTGATGAAAAAAAATAAAATAGCAGTAATATTTTTATTCTTGTTTTCTGTTAGTAACTTTGCACAAAAGGACACTTTAAAAATAAATCCACAATTAATTACTAAAAACCTTCCTTTTGGATTAACCACAAAAGTTCCAGCATCTTTGCCCAAAATATCACTTGCTTTAAGTGGTGGTGGTTCACGTGCTATTGTTTCTCTTGGCGTTATAAAAGCATTGGTGGAAAATAATATTCCCATTGAATCGATTGTAGGAACCAGTATGGGTAGCATTTTGGGCGGACTTTATGCTTCGGGATATTCTATTGAAGAATTGGATTCTATTATAACTTCCATTAATTGGAACTATTTTTATTCTGCAAAAGAAACGCGCAGAAATGAGCTTTATCTTGACCAAAAAATAACCGATGATGTTGCGCTTATTTCACTTGATATTGATGGGTTTAATTTAGTTTTGCCAACAGCATTCAATTCAGGACAGCGTTTTCAGAATTTTTTAAATAACTACACAATGAATGCACCAATTAATCAATATAAAAGTTTTAATGAATTGAAATATAGATTTAGGGCTGTAGGAACTAATTTAACTACTGGTGAAATGGTAGTATTAAAAGATGGGTCATTAGCAGAAGCACTAAGAGCAAGTTCAAGTGTGACATTTCTTCTTGACCCAGTTGAGGTCGATTCAATGTTATTAGTTGATGGGGGGCTTGTTGCAAACGTTCCTACTAAAGCTTCAAAAGCAATAGGTAGTGATTATATTATTGCCGTTAATACTACAAGCAGTTTACGAGAACGCAGTGACTTGGATACTCCACTTAAAGTTGCTGATCAAATTGTATCAATTCCAATGAATATAGTAACAGCTCAAAATTTGAAATTGGCTGATATTATAATAACTCCACAAATAAAGGGAAAAAAAAGTGATGATTTTAGTGGATTAGATACTTTAATTCAAATTGGTTATAAAGAAACTATTAGCAAAATTGAAAAAATCAAAGATGATATAAAAGAGTATCAATTAAAACATATACATGATAACTTAGTCAATTTCAATAACATTAAACCATTTAATCATAATTCAGAGATTGAAAATAAAATTGTGAGTAAATTTATTGAAGGTAAACAAGTTACAAATAAAGAGATAGCAATAGAAATTTGTAACGAGTACTTAGCAGGTAAATATCATGATATTTCAGCTCAGGTAATTTACAATAAAGACACAGCTTTAATTAAAATTGACACAATTTTAAAACCAAAAATTAGTGCAATAAATTTAATTGGAATAAGTGAAGTAAATAGAAAACCCATTGAAAATATTCTTAATCCAATAGTGAATGATTTTTATTGCAATGCTAATTTAATTACATATTTAATTAAAATTCAGTCATATTATAGGAAAATCGGTTTCCCTTTTGCCGAAATTGAAAAAATATCTTTTGATCATGAAAACCAAATACTTACTCTTTTTTTAGACGAAGGAATTGTAGACATTATTGCAATTGAAGGAAATGAAAGAAGTAGTGAACCATTAATTTTAAGAGAACTTGAAATTAAAGAAGGTGAATATTTAACATCAAATAATTTGTCTAAAAGTCTTGAAAATTTAAGAACCTCTGGACTATTTACCTCGATAGATATTAACATTGAAAAAAAATTAGACACAAATATTCTTAAAATTAATGTTGAGGATAAACTTACTGGTGTTGCGAGATTTGGGATTAAATTTGATAATGAAAGGTATCTTCAACCCATAATTGATATCAGAAATGAAAATCTTTTTGGAAGTGGAACTGAACTTGGGTTTCATTTTTTTGGGGGCTTGCGAAATCAATTGATACTTATTGAGCACAAAGCAAACAGAATCTTTGATTCATATCTTACCTATAAAATTAAAAGTTATTATGATGCAAAAAACATTAATACATATGTAAACGACCCTCAAACAAGTGCAAATGTTTTTTCAAGATCAAATAGTGGCGAATATAGACAAGAAATATTAGGCACTTCCATTGGGGTTGGAATGCAAACAGGAAAATTTGGGAACCTAATTGCAGAATTTAGATACGAACGAAACAAAGTTTATAATTTAATAAATAATGTAATTTCTCCAAATACTTTGAATTTATCAGCTATCAAATTTAGTATGAAAATAGATACACAAGATAAATATCCTTATCCACACTCTGGAATTTTATTAAACACATATTACGAAACAGCTCAAAATATATTTGGCGGCGATGTTTCTTACATTAAATATGCTCTTTTATATAAAAATTATTTTACAATAAATAATGTTCATACAATTATTCCAAAATTTGAAATTGGTTTTGCTGACGAAACTCTTCCTCTTAGTCAACAATTTTTCTTTGGTGGTGAATCATCTTTTTGGGGATTTCAAGAAAACGAATATCGTGGTCGTCAGATAATTATTGCGAGCTTAACTTATAGATTTAAACTACCATTTAGTATTTTGTTTGATTCATATTTTTCATTGCTTTATAATATTGGCTCCATTTGGGAGCGGGAAGAAGAAATGAAACTTAAAAATTTTAAACATGCTGTTGGTGCAATGATTTCATGGGATACTCCAATTGGTCCAATTGATTTTGGTGCTGGAAGAAGTTTTACAATTAACAAACTTTTAGATAAGATAGTTGTTAAGGGTGAAAGCGCAGTTTATATATCTATTGGATATTTTTTATAAGTGTTAAAAAATTGTGATTACTATTTAAATACAATATTTAACAAGTTGGCTTTATTAAATATTGGAATATCTTTTTGGAATTGAATAGTGCTATTTTTATCCCACTGCTTTCTCGCTGAAATTGAGCAAGTGTGAATATTCACCACCGCAAAGTTTCTGCTCAAAATTTCATCATTCTTGCCAATTACAAAAAAAGCTATTACAACTGGCAGCCCAAATTCTTTGCTCCATTTTTGATATGATTTAAATGCACGTTCGTTTACCAACCAAGTTGAACTATGTTTTCCTTTCCAATCTAAAAGCGCCGATTTATCCTTGTACGAAATAATAGAATCTGGTTTATCTTCACCTTTTTCCCAAACCTTTTTGTATCGATTATCTTCACCAAAATCATGACAAGTAAAACCCCATTGCGTTAATAAATTTTTTCCATTAAACTCAGCAATATCATGAAGTTTGTAATTCTTTCTAAAATCATCGGTAGATTTTGTGGGATTAAAATCCAAATTCTTCATAAATAATTAACCAATTTGGTTTTAAATTTAAGTTATAAATTATACTTGTCTTTTATCCAATCATATGCTTCATTTAGTTCTTTTGTGCGTTCTGCGGCTAATTCTCGTAAATCAACTCCAAGACTCTCAACCTTATCTGGATGATATTGTGCAACTAATTTTAAGTATTTTTTTCGTATTTCTTTCTTTTGAACAGCGCCTTTTAACTCCAAAAGTTTTCCATAGTAAATATATTTTTGTTCTTCAGTAGCTGTTTTTGAATCAAATGGTTTTTTGCCACTAGAAGTGAATTTTTCATATTTCTCATAACGTTCAAATTTTTCATAGC
This sequence comes from Ignavibacteriales bacterium CG18_big_fil_WC_8_21_14_2_50_31_20, assembly GCA_002786785.1. Taxonomy (GTDB): domain Bacteria; phylum Bacteroidota; class Ignavibacteria; order Ignavibacteriales; family Melioribacteraceae; genus 1-14-2-50-31-20. The sequence goes on from PCUD01000124.1 coordinate 24,482, forward strand.
CATAATGTTTTTCATAACTCTCTTTCTTTTCTCTTCGTTCATATTGGCTGTATGCTTTATAATTGTTTGAGTAATTTGAAGGTCTTTTCCCAGCAGATTTAATTACACTATTTAGGAATTGAACATTTTTATCACCTTTATTTACTAAGTAATCAACTAATAAAAAATTCAAGTAGTTCCAATCTGTATCACATAATTGTGAACACATTTTTACTAATCTTTTTTCGGAATGTATTTGTAATAAATTTGGACGTGCTCTATCAAGATTGTTTACTTCAATTTTGGGTGGAATATATTTGAGAACTTGATCAACCCAATTATCATCAGCAATGTAACTTACCAAAGTGTACAACAAAACAAATTCATTTAAAATGTTTTCTTTTGAAAATTCATTAATTAATTCCCTAGAATAGCTAATACATTTTAAGTGTCCATTTAATGCGAAGATAAATTCATTTAGAATCTGGTCACAATCCATTCTGAACCATTGATAGAAAACAGTAGATGAAACCTCATAGATATAGTGATTCCTAAATTCAATGCTTGTCATTACCTTTTTTGGCAAGTACTTTTTCGAAAAGTCATTTATCCCTTCATGAACGCTTCCAATAGAATTCCAAATTTGCCTATAAACTTCATCATAAATAACATAAGCTTCATAAGGTTTTTGCTGGTCATATAAATAATCAGCTGTATCTCTCATTGCAGAAATATTACTCATTTTTTTCTTCTTTATTTTATAGTGAAATTATTTACAAATATAATAATTTTGTACACCAATTAGTTTATAATTATTTTTAGAATATAACAATTAGATAATTTATTTATTCTTATTTTTTGATTACAATTAAAAATAGTTTTATGGTAATAAAATTTAGGATATATATATGGAATTTGTAGTCTTTGGGTATGATGGAAAAGATGAAGATGCTCTTAACAGACGACTTGCTGTAAGAGAAGAGCATTTAAAAAACGCACAAAAAATGTTTGATGAAAATAAATTACTTTTTGCATCTGCGTTACTTGATGAAAATGGAAAAATGAATGGTTCGGTTATGTTTTTTGAGTTTCCATCGCAAAAAGTATTAGAAGAAGAGTGGTTAAATACAGAGCCATATAATACTGGCAAAGTGTGGGAAAAAGTTATTATAAAGAGTGCAAAAATAGCAAAACATTAGGAATTTAAATTCCTAATGTTCAATTATTGACTAGCGAGTTATATTTTTCGTAAAGTAATTAATCCGACTTCTGGCGGCATTCCAATTCTTCCTGGAAAGCCAATAAAACCAATTCCAGTATTTACATTAAGAACTTGATTATTGTTTTTGTAAATTCCACCCCATTGTTTGTATCTCAAATTTACTGGTGACCAACGCCAGCCTGGAATTTCAATTCCAAATTGAGCACCATGAGTATGACCAGAAAGAGTTAAATCAATATTTGTTTTTTCTGTAACTTCTGCATCCCAATGAGTAGGATCGTGTGACATCAAAATTTTAAATGAATTGTCGTTTACATTTTCAAGTGCTTTATTCAAGTTGCCATATTGTGGGAAAGGTGGAAGTCCCCAGTTTTCGACTCCAATTAATGAAAAAGAAGCTTCGCCAAAACTAATATTTGCAGATGAATTTAAGAGCATTTTAAAACCAATTTGTTCCTGTATTTTTAATAGATTGTCTATATTTTCTTGCTTTTTTTCAACTGATTCCCAGTGAACATATTCTCCATAATCGTGATTTCCAAGAATTGAATACATTCCATATTTTGCTTTTAAATTTGAAAGAGTCGGAATAAAAGGCTCAATTTCTGTTGCCAGATTGTTAACTAAATCGCCTGTAAAAAGTATTAAATCGGGATTTTGCTCATTTACCAATTCAACAATTTCTTCCACTTTATCCTTGTTGGTTATAAAGCTTCCAAGATGGAAATCAGAAATCTGAACAATCTTAAATCCATTAAATTCATTTGGAAGATTTTTAAAGAAAAGATTCGATTTCCGAACTATAAAGTTAAAGCGTCCCCAACCAATTCCATAAATAATTGAAATAAATGGAATTCCAGCAATTATAACACCAACTCGAGTTAAAAAAGCACTTCGAGTTATTTTTTTGCCAGTTGAATCTCTAGACTTGATGTTTGATAATTTTAATAAAATAAATTTTATTAGATGGTATAAATCATCAAGTAAAGCAAAAACAATAAAAATTAGTTTTGGAATATAGAGTAGTAAAAAAGTACCACTAAAATAGTTGAAATATATCATTACGCTTTGTGGATTAACGCTGTCCCGAAATAAAAGCATAAAGGAAAGCGCAATAATAATTATTATGGGAATGCTCCAAAAGACCAAGTATGCAATTTTTCTAATTGATTCTTTCAAGTTTAATTTTATTTTTTTTAATCCTCTAAACGAGTAAAAATCAATAAGAAAAATTATGAAAGAAAATATTAAAATTGCAATATATGGTGTTTGCCGCATAAATTTAACCTAAATATTAAAAAACGATAAGTGCAAAATTGAAAAAAAGCATTATTCAAAGTAAAATTTTTGAATAGAAAAGATAATATATTAATTATTTTTATTCATCTATTTTAGGCGGATTTTGTTTTTCATGTTTTTTATGTTTTTCATGTTTAGCAAATTCTTTAATATAAACATCACTTTGTGGAAATGGAATTGTAATATCGTTTTCCTCAAAAATTTGGTTAATAGCAAAACGAAGTTCACTTTGCGATAAATACCAATTATCTATATTTTCAGCCCAACATCTTAGCGTGAAATCTAAAGAACTATTTCCAAAATTCTGAAAAAGGACAATTGGTGATGGTTCCTCCAATATTTTTTTGTTATCGTTAGCACATTTTAGCAATAGTTTCTCAACTTTTTTTACATCGCTGCCGTATTTAACACCAACACTTACGTCAATTCTGCGATTTTTATCACTCAAAGTCCAATTGGTTAATTCAGTAGATATTAAATTTCCATTTGGGACAACTATTTCGGAACCATCAAAAGATTTTACAATACTTGCTCTAATACCAATTTTTTTCACAGTACCAGCAACATCACCAACTTTAATAATATCCCCAATTTGAATTGGATGTTCAAAAATTAAAATTATTCCCGATAGAAAATTATTAACTAAACTTTGTAACCCAAAACCAATTCCAACACCCAAAGCTCCAAAAAGAAGAGCAAATTTATTGAAATCAATTCCAATAGAAACTAGTGCCATAAATAAGCCGATACTAAGAATTATATATTTAGTAATGGATGTAATAGTTCCAGGTATACCACGTGAAAGTTCTATTTGAGGTAATACATCAATTTCCAAAATAAAATGAATAAACTTTGATAGTTGAAACGAAATCCAAATTGTAATGGAAAAAAGCAAAATATTGCTAAGTGAAAAAGATATAGAACCATAACCCAAATTTATAGAAAGTAATTTTATTATTGCATCGTACACAATATCGTAGATACTAAATGAATTCAGCAAAATACCAATCCATGCAAGTGAAAGTGAAATTCTAATTACATTGCGAGCCGTTGAAATTATTTGAGGAGAATGAAAAAGTACAATTTTTAATTTTTGCAGAGCTTTAGTTTTCAAAATTATCAGAACTATAGCATTAAAAACTAAGTTGGCGGTAACAAACAATATTGTCGCATAAATAGTATTATGAAAGCCATTAAATAAAATATTTGATAAAGCAACATAACCCAATATATCAAATAACATAACTAGCATAATAAGACCAAAGCTAATATTAAATGAGTTGTTAACTAAATTAGCAATTTTATCATTATGCAAAAATGATGAAATTAAATTATCTTTTTTTACCCAGTAAATTGCAAGTAATGTTAAAAATGCCAAACCGAGTAGAATTAAACTTCCAAGTAAATTATCATTTCCGCTACTTACTCTTAACTCATTAATGAAAAAGAGAAACATAAATATGTAGAGTGTGGATTTTAGTCTTGAATCGATTATCTTAAGAAGAATAAATAAAAGAGGAATTAACATTAACACTCGTCCTAATCCTTGAAATGCGACAGAACTTTCACTCGTGTAGGATTGAAAAAGAAGAAAAAGCAAAAAAGAAATTGAAAAAGGTTTATTGAATAATAAAATAGCTTTATGAATAGTTGGATTATCATCTACAATTTTACTTCCATAATATTTTAAGCCAAAAGTAAAAGCTAAAAACAGAAGAAAAATTAAAATACCAGAAGCAAGTTTCCGTTTATAATAATCGTAAAAACTTATTGTATAGTTTGAATATGAAGAAGCCAAATTTGAAGCTTGTTTTAGGATAGAATTTGAATTGGTTGTATCTGCTAGTTGTTCCCACAAAGGATCAGAGTTTCTATCAAACACAGCTTTTTGCTTAAATAAAATTGCTTTATCCAAAGCATTAATTCTATATTTAATTGAAGTATTTTTATTTGAAAGAGCGATTTGGATAGAAATTAAATCATTAGATTCATTTTCCATAACTTGAATTAAGCTAAGAATTTTTTCATTTATTGATTTGATTGAGATTAACAACTCATTGGGTAAATCAGTACTCTTGTATTTTTTATAAGTTTGTTCCCAATTTAAAAGCATATTTTGCAGTGATTCACTGTCTTGTCCTAAATCATGAATTCTTTCTGAAATAGTAGTTAGAGATTCTAATGCTTTTTCTTTAAGTGAATTCCAACGTCTTTGTAAATTTTGTAACTGAACCAAGTTAGAATTTGACAAACTAACTGAATCTGAAATCTCCAATAATTTTTCAAATCTTTTATTAACTGATGTAAGGTTCTTTTTTGAAATAGATACCATTGAAGTAGTTACAATTCTATTATTTCCTTCTTCTAAATAAGCGGTAGTATTATCAATTTGTATCGGAATTTCAGACACTTTAAAAATAATAACATCCGAACTATCTGTCTCATTACTTAAGATTAAAGAGCTGGAAAAAACAATAAAAAATAAAAAATAGAAAATGATTCTTTTCATAATATGATATCTGGCTTAAATTTTGAAAATTATTACAAGTAAATTTATTTATTTGGAAATTAATTCTAAACTATCTTTTATTTTTTTTAGAGAGTCTAAATCTGAATTTAGTGAAGTAATCTCACTGTTTTTTGCTTCTTTTTCAATCATGAGGCTATCGAGAAGCTGCTTGTTTTTATCAGGTTTTACCTCTTCTTTATCCGAATTATTACATCCTATCAAAAGAGCAGAAAGCAGTAAAATTATAATTGTTTTTTTCATTTTGTTGTTTTTCCATTTAACATGTTAGTAAATATTTTATCTACTGGTTCCCATAACTCAATTTTATTTCCCTCTGGATCCAAAATATGGACGAATTTTCCATATTCAAATTCTTCTATATTATCCAAAATTTCTACTCCATCTTTTTTAAGTTCGGTGACAAGTTCATCTAAATTTTCAACACGATAATTTATCATAAATTCCTTTTTTGATGGCTCAAAATATTTTGTATCATTTGGAAAAGGCGTCCACTGAAGATAATTAATCTCGTCTGGATTATTGGCATTTCTAAATTCAAACGGTGAGCCATATTCATCAGTTACTAACCCAAGATTTTTATTGTACCAGTCCTTCATATTTCCGGGATTCTGGCACTTAAAAAAAACTCCACCAATTCCTGTTACTTTTTTATTCATTTTATTTTTCTCTTTTACTAAATTCTGATTGGATAATATTTTTTATTCCATCAATATATGGTGTTGGAACAAAATTAAAATGATTTTCAAATTTGGAACTATTAAAAACATAGTCTCTATCGTATTGATAAGCCATCTCTTTTAATTCCTTCATTAATGGAATAAATAAGGCTAATATTTTGAGTAGAAACATAGGCAAAACTTGAACTTTGGGTTCAACGTTCATTTCTTTTGCAATAGTTTCAATCCATTCTTTTCCAGTTAGTGGATTTTGGGCGGTTGGCAAATGCCAAATTTGATTATAAACATCTGCAGTATTTCCTAATAAAGCCGTGGCTTTTCCAGCATCTGGAGTGTAAGTAAAGGAGTGTTTATAATTTAATGAAATTAACCAATTTGCTTTTTTGCCATTCCATAAATTATTAAACACAGTTTCTGTAAGTATGCTTGTTTTTTTAATGTTTGGACCATAAAAATCAGCGGAGCGTGAAATTAAAGCAGTTAAGTTTCCAGCATCAACTTCGTCCAAAACCATTTTTGCAATTTGGGCTCTAACTTTTCCTTTTTCACTTGCAGGATTTACTGCTGTTTCTTCGGTTAAATTATTTACAAATCGTGAATCGTACATATACACATTATCAAAAAATACTAATTTTGATTTATGAATTTTGCAAGCATCAATAACATTTTGCATTACTAAAGGCCAGATTGATTTCCAAACTTTTGCTT
>PCUD01000124.1:30909-37568 GCA_002786785.1 Ignavibacteriales bacterium CG18_big_fil_WC_8_21_14_2_50_31_20
AAATCATTATTATTCACTTTTTGTGGATTTCTACTTACTAAACGGATAGTATTGGTAAATGGCAATAATTCTTTTGCTAATTCTTTTCCAATAGCTCCACCAGAACCTAAAATTGTTTGCATAATTTCTTATTTTAATTGTTAATATTTACAAAGATAATTAAATAATTTCACTCAAGAAATTATTGTTAATAAATTACAAAAACCTTTTTATATTAAATTTATAAAAAACAAAAATAAATAAGGAGAAAATATGGAATACAGATATTTAGGTAAGTCAGGATTAAGAGTTTCAGCGCTTTCGTTTGGAACTTGGGTAACGTTTAACGATCAAATTAATGATGATGTTGCATATAATTGTATGAAAGAAGCTTACGATAATGGAGTCAATTTTTTTGATAATGCTGAAGTATATTCTGGTGGTGAAGCTGAAAAAATGATGGGTCGTGTTATAAAACGTGCTGAGTGGAAGCGTTCGGATTTGGTTTTATCCACAAAAATATTTTGGGGTGGAAGCGGTGTTAACGATAGAGGTTTATCGCGTAAACATATTTTAGAAGGCACAGATGCTTCACTAAAAAGAATGGGAACTGATTACGTCGATTTATTATTTTGTCATCGTCCAGATTTTGAAACTCCAATGGAAGAAACCGTTAGAGCTATGAATCATGTTATAAATCAAGGAAAAGCCCTTTATTGGGGAACAAGCGAGTGGTCTGCAATGCAAATTATGGAAGCATATCAAATTGCTAAACGTGAACATTTAATTGCACCTTTAATGGAACAACCAGAATATAGTATGCTTCATCGTGAAAAAGTTGAAAAAGAATTTAAACATCTTTATTCCGAAATTGGACTTGGAACAACGATTTGGTCACCTCTAAAAAGCGGTATTCTTACAGGAAAATATAATGATGGATTACCAAGCAATACAAGACTTTCACTGCCTGGTTATGAGTGGTTAAAAGAAAGACTCCTTTCTGATGATGGACAAAAAGATATTCAAAAAGTTAGAGAACTTACTGTTGTTGCAAAAGAACTTGGAATTTCTATGGCTCAGCTTGCTTTAACTTGGGCTTTATCTAACAAAAATGTTAGTACTGTAATTACAGGGGCTTCTTCTGCTAACCAAGTAAAAGAGAATATGAAAGTATTAGATTTTGTAAGTTTGTTAACTGAAGATGTTCTTGCAAAAATTGAAGGAATTCTTCAAAACAAACCATCTCCAGAAAATAATATGAAATAGTTTTGTGGTTTATGCAGAAGGATTCTTGAAGAATCCTTCTGCATCCTATTTCCTCGAAGATGTATATTTTATTATCAAGTTAAATGCTAATTACTTAACTTATCAATTGTAAATATTTTAATTAGAGAGTTAGGTAGTAAGCATGAAATCAACAAGAATATTTTTATTATTTGTAGCAGTATTTTTCATTTCAACCAATATTTTTTCGCAACGAGAAGATATTTTAGAAAAAATGAAAAGGCTTCCACACAATCCAAATGTCAATTTCCCAGATGAAACATTAACAAAAGATGCTATTTTGAACGCCAAACAAAAGCGAACTTCCAAAATTAATGTATTAGCAACTTCTGAAGTAGTAGATAGTGTAATTTCAACGTTTGTGGAAGGTATAATTATGAAATATAAATATGGCTTTGATTCCAACGGAAATATGACTTCTGAATTGTTTGGAAATTGGAAAGGAACAAGTTTGCTGAATTCTTCGCGAGAGATTTACACATATGATTCCAACAAAAATATGACTTCGGATTTGCGCGAAAAGTGGAACGGGACAAATTGGATGAATTCTTCTCGAGATACTTACACATATGATTCCAACGGGAATATGGTTTCGGATTTTCTTGAATATTGGGGTGGGACAAATTGGGGGAATTCTTCTCGAGGGACCTACACATATGATTCCAGCGGAAATACAACTTCGCGTTTAAGTGAATTCTGGGATGGGATAAATTGGGTGAATTCTTGGCGATATGCTTATACATATGATTCCAATGGAAATATGACTTCAGATTTATATGAAAATTGGAATGGTACAAAATGGGTTAATATTAGTCGATATACTTACATGTATGATTACAAAGGAAATATAATTTCGTATATAGGTGAAAGCCGGGATGGCACAAATTTGGCAAATTTTGAGCAAGTTACTTACACATATGATTCCAACGGAAATATGACTTCAGATTTGTATGAAAGCTGGGATGGCACTAATTGGGTGAATTCTCAGCGAAGGACTCACACATATGATTACAACGGAAATATGACTTCGCGTTTAAGTGAATTCTGGGATCGGACAAATTGGATGAATTCTTCTCGAGAAACTTACATATATAATTTCAACGGAAATTTGACTTCAGATTTGTATGAAAGATGGGATAGCACTAATTGGGTAAATTCTTCTCGAAGTACTTACAAGTATGATTCCACTGGAAATATGACTTCGGATTTAAGTGAAGGCTGGGATGGGGCAAATTGGTTAAATATTTATCGGAATACTTACAAGTATGATTCCAACGGAAATACGACGTTGTATTTATATGAAGACTGGGATGGGGCAAATTGGGAGTTAGGGTATGGGAATTTATCTTTTAAAGATTCATTTGGTAATAATTATTCTTTTGGTGGAGGAGAAATTAAAATATTCTATAAAACAATAACAGAGGTTAACGAAAACGAACTTCAGATTTCTGACTTCTCATTATCACAAAACTATCCAAATCCGTTTAACCCCAGTACGATAATTAGATATTCGATACCTCGTAGCACAGAATTTAATTCTGTGCCACAAACGACATTAAAAGTTTACGATATTCTTGGAAAAGAAATAGCAACATTAGTAAATGAAAGTCAAAAATCTGGTAATTATGAAGTAGAATTTAATGCTTCAAATTTTGCAAGTGGAGTCTATTTTTATAGATTACAAAGTGGTAACCCCGACAAGTCGGGACAAGTTTTTACAGAAACTAAAAAGATGATTTTATTAAGATAATATAACAGTTTAAGTTTTCTCTAAAGAACTAGAGTAGACAGAAAAAGAAAAAATATTTGCTAGAGACCATAATTAAGGCTATATTTTAGTCAAAATAATTTAGGTTAAATTATGATATTTAGTGAAGCGGTAAAACCAATTAGTTATCTTAAAGCACATGCATCTGAAGTTATCAGAGATGTTTCAGAAAATCAAAAGACTCTGATAATTTCACATAACGGAGAAGCAAAAGTAATTCTTCAAGATGTTAAAATTTATGAACAGACTCAAGAAAGTATTGCGTTATTAAAAATTTTAGCATTAAGTGGCAACGAGATTAAAAATGGAAAACACAAAGGAATAAAAAAATCATTTAGCGATATTGAAAATCGTATTGCTGATTTTAAAAGAGGACAAAGTGAATTGCAAAGTTAGTCTTTCTGCTTCTGCCGAGGAAGACTTGTTTGAAATCTACAAATATATTTATCAAAATGATTCTGAAGAAAATGCTGATAATGTCTATTCTGAATTGCGTAAGAAATGTTTTTCACTTCAAGATTATTCCAATCGCGGTCATGTACCAAACGAAATGGTATTGTTTGGGTTAAATGATTTTCTTGAAATTATACATAAACCATTTCGAATAATATATCAAACAATAGGGAAAGGAATATTTATTCATTGTGTATTGGATGGTAGGAGGGATATGCAAAAATTATTACACGAGCGATTGATGCGTTGATAAACTCATCTTGATTATTAAGTTTTCCTGTATGGAATTATATTATCCTAAATAAAAGAATAAAAACTAAAAACTTTGTAACCAATAACCCAAACCAACACCAATAAAAGTAGCAACAGCATAGCCAAGAGTTCCGACAAGAATTGCCGGAATTACAAGTCCTTTCCAATTACGAGCTACAGCCATTGCCGCAGCGGTAGTTGGTCCGCCCATATTGGCGTTGGATGCAATTACAATTTCGGCTAAATCTAATTTAAATAATTTTCCGGCGCCTAAAAGAAAAATTAGATGAATAGTTAAAATTAAACCAGCAAAAACAAAAAGTATTGGGCCATATTCCAGAACCACAAAAATATTTGCACTTGCTCCAATTGCAGCAAAAAATATTTGCATAAAAAAAGTTCCAATCATATCTGCGCCTTCAATACTTCCAATTTGTTTTGGAAAAACAGTTGCAATAAGAACAACAATTGCTGTAATAATTAAAATGCTGCTGCCATTTATCCCAGATAAATCAGCTAATAAATTTCCTATTGCACAAATTGAAACAGAAATAGCAATTGCTTTAGATAAATTGGAAAGTGAAATATTACTTTGAAGAACTTGAGTTTCCACATAATTTAGTTCGTCATTTTCAGCTTGCAACTGATGATGATTTGGATAACGATTTTTTAGAAATCCAATTGACGGAATTGCAAATAGAACTAGAAAATAAACAGCCATAACTAAATTGTCGGCGGCAACACCAGCCGCAAGCAAATTGCCAGAATTTAGCTCTACAGCTTCCGCTGCTGCAACATAATTCATGGAACCACCAATATATGTGGATGAAAAAATTGCTGCAAGTTTCCAACCATTTTCACCTAATGGTATTAACATATACGCCACAATAGTACCAACCACGGTTCCTATTGCACCAAAGAAAAATGCAAGCAGAGTTGGACCCGCTTCTTTAATTATTTTTTTCAAATCAGCCTTAAATAAAAGGAGAGGAATTGCAATTGGCACTAAATACGACCAAACAATATCGTAAGATGGAGCAGCTGAGGGAATAATAGATAAGTTTGATAGCAAAAATGTTCCAAATATTGCAATTACAACTGCGGAAAATTTTGAACCAATTTTAGTTCTTTCTGCCCAAATACTAAAAGCTGCAACAGAAATAAGAATTGCCCATAGCATCCAATTTTGGTCAGGTTGTATTAAAGTATTTTCTACCATTATTAAAACTCATTTAATTTTTGTAAAAATAATTAAAACTTATTAAAAAAACTTTACTCAAGTACTTAAAATCACTTTATAATTTTATTTATCATATTGCTTGTTTCAAAAAATTTAGCGAAGTTGACAGAGAAATTGAAAAATAAATTCATAAAATTTTTAAAATGAAAGGTGTAAAAATGAAAGCCCTTATTAAAAAATTTCCAGAGAAAGGTCTTTGGTTAGGCGATGTTGAAAAACCAAAAATAGGTGAAAGTGAACTATTGATTAAAATTAAAAAAACAGCAATTTGCGGAACCGATTTTCACATTTATAAGTGGGATGAGTGGAGCCAAAAAACAATTAAAACTCCAATGGTTATCGGTCACGAATATACCGGCGTTGTGGTTGAAAAAGGTGCAACTGTTAAAGCATTTAATATTGGCGATAGAGTTGTTGGCGAAGGACATTTGGTTTGCGGAACTTGTAGAAACTGTAAAAGGGGAATGTCGCATGTTTGCGAAAATACGGTTGGAATTGGTGTAAATATTGATGGCGCATTTGCAGAGTATTTAAAAATTCCAGCATCAAATGCTCTTAAATTAAATGACAGAATTTCGGATGATATTGCCGCATTAATGGATCCCTTTGGAAATGCAACACACACTGCATTATCATTTCCATTACTTGGTGAAGATGTGCTAATTACTGGAGCTGGACCAATCGGATGCATGGCAATTGCAGTTTGCCGTCACGCCGGCGCGCGTCATGTTGTTGTTTCGGATGTGAACGAAAAGAAATTAGAACTTGCAACAAAAATGGGTGCTACTCGAGTTTTTAATCCATTAAAAGAAAATATAAAACAAATAAGAATTGAAGAAGATATTCTTCACGGATTTGATGTTGGACTCGAAATGTCGGGAGCGCCTTCAGCACTTAATCTTATGATTGAAGAAATGTACAATGGCGGAAAAATTGCATTACTTGGAATTTTGCCAAGCGAAACAAAAATTCAGTGGAATAAAGTTATCTTTAAAGGTTTGGAATTACGTGGAATATACGGACGAAAAATGTATGATACTTGGTACAAAATGGAACAGATGTTATATCGTGGATTAGATATTTCGCCAGTAATTACACACCATTTCCATTATACCGATTTCCAAAAAGGTTTTGATGCAATGGAAAGTGGCGAAGCAAGCAAAGTGATTTTGGATTGGTCGGAACAATAATCAAAAATTTAATTCTGTAGAGACGTTCCGCTGGAACGTCTTTTGGTGAGGTTGCCAAAAGACTTTTGGTAAAACCCAAATTCACAACAATCCCAAACATCTTTTGGGTTAAAAAATTAAAATAAAACATTAAGAAAACAAATTAATGGAGATAAAATGTTTGATCAACAAAAAGAAAGATATACAACAGAATTAATTGAAATTGAAAAAGCTGGACTTTATAAAAAAGAAAGAATTATTGCAACCCCACAAGGAGTTGAAATTAAAACAAAGGAAGCAGGAAGCGTTCTTAATTTTTGTGCAAATAATTATTTGGGTTTATCAAATAATCCAAGATTAATTGAAGCTGCAAAAAAGGCAATGGATGAATGGGGATTTGGACTTTCTTCAGTTCGTTTTATTTGTGGAACTCAAGATTTACACAAACAACTCGAAGCAAAACTTTCCCAATTTCTTGGAACTGAAGATACAATTCTGTTTTCTTCTGCTTTTG
>PCUD01000002.1:0-543 GCA_002786785.1 Ignavibacteriales bacterium CG18_big_fil_WC_8_21_14_2_50_31_20
TATACTCGCTGTTCGTAAATCTAATTTTTCCATATCACAATATACGTAATTCTAAAACAAATTCCTATTATATATATGCCGAGTTAATAATTCCAAATGTTGAAGATATTCTTTATAAAACTTTTTAAGTTGAATATCATTTGGTTTTACTTCAATAATCTGTGGGGTATCTGGGTTGAAATTAGCTAGAAATTTTTGAGCTTCTTTCTTGTTTGTGGTTTTGGTTGATTTGGTTTTGCGCTTACCATCAATGAAATATACAATTTGATAATACTTCGAGTTTGGTGTTTTTCCGACATACATAAGGACTCCAAATGTATGCAGTTTTGTATGCAGTTTTTATATATTCTGTATATTTAGCGCATAAATGAATAAATCCCGCTTACTCTTAATCAGCTGGTCGGGGATTCAAGTCCTCTCACCAGCTCAAAAAAAGCTCGATTTTGCAATGAAATCGGGCTTTTTTCTTTTAAAAGAATGCTGCTTAATGTATTAACCACTTAATTATTCAATGCATCAAATTTTCAAACATTTCCCTTAATT
>PCUD01000002.1:553-31116 GCA_002786785.1 Ignavibacteriales bacterium CG18_big_fil_WC_8_21_14_2_50_31_20
TTTTTCATTTTAGGTTGAAAAATATTTTGAATAACTGATCCAATCAACATCCCTAATAATGACACTACAAATCCTCCCCACCCTATTTCAGATGCATAATCTTGCACTTCTCTTGGCCAGACTAAGTAAAGCATTGGTAAAATTGCTCCAAATGTAATTGCCATATATGCACCTAAAGTTCTAGCTTTTTTCCAGTAAATTCCCGCAGTAACACAAATAAGCACACCTGGGATGAATAACATGCCAGTCATATTAAGATAGAAGTATAGATAACCTTCCATTTCATGAAATAGTGACCACCAAATAATGAATATCATTACAACTGCCATTGTGATTCTACTAATAAGGAGTTGCGATTTAGATGATATCTCTTTTTTAGTAAAATAAGGAACTATGCTTCCAATGATATCTTGTGAAACCACCGAACTCCAAGAAAGCAAGTAACTAGCATAAGTTGACATTGAGGCGGCAAGCAGAGCTGCAAAAATTACCCCCAATAATCCTGAGGGTACAATCTTTACCAATAACAATGGTAAAGCTTCAAGCGAATCTATATCTGTACCTACAACAGCAATTGCCATGATTCCCCAGAATATGGGCATAATGCCTCGCGACAAAAACATAAGTGCAGACCATGTATAAATTTTTTGTCCAGTTTTTGCATCCTTCGATGAGAATAATCGCATTGATATTGCTTGCCATCCAACCAAAAGTGCTATCCAAAAAAGAGTTTGCCAAACAAGAAAACCAATTCCAAACTGACCTTCTAATAATGAAGGGAAAAACGGATTCATCCCTTTTTCGCCTAACTCTAAAGTAACTGCGTTTACAATGTTACCCCAGCCAATGTGAAATATTCCATATATAGTAATAAATATCATTCCAAAGCTAAGTAGAATATACTGAATATAGTTTGTTACAATTACAGAGACCATTCCACCAATAGCGGTGTATACAAGAACCAATGTTAACATAACCACCATTGTTAAAAGCAAATAATCCTTTGAAATACCAGTAATTATATTAATAAAGTTTGCTTCCACTCCTGGAAAAACTCCAAAATTTAGAATTCCTCCAATAGCCATAATAATTCCGACATATAGTCTGACTCCCTTACTAAACTTTCTTGAAAAGAACTCTGGAATTGTGCTAATTTTCATTTCGAGCAAGGGCTTAATAATGAAACCTGTACGACCCAAAAAGAGATATGCAACTACTGGTGGAAATGCAACTATTAGTGCCCCAAATCCCGCCTTAAAACCAAGTTCAGCATAATAAACATAAGTAATCATCCCAATTTCGGTGCACATTAACGAAAGTAGCCCAAGATGGAATCCCATTGATCTTCCAGCTATTAAGAAATTATCTATTCCTTTTATATATTTTTTAACAAAAGTTCCCGATAAAAATATTAGTATTAGGTATGCAACAATTAAAATTATATCCCATATTGAGAGATTCATTTCAAACTCCAGTAATTATTTATTTAGTAATTATATTTTATAGACATAGTTTTTCAAAAATGAATATACATTTTTTAGATTACTTCGTTTACAAAAGTGGATTTAAAAGAATATTTTCTAATAGTTTTTTCCATCTCACTAGTTTGTTCTTCGATGCTAGCTAATAAAGCAAATTGATTTTTTGCTCTATTCAAATTGTGCAAATCATACTCAACTTTATAATAAACATCTCCGGATATGTAATCAGTTAAAAATCTAATTGCTTGTTCGTACACAATAATTTTTGCTCCTAGTACCAAACTATTTACTTCATCCTCAGTTAAACAAGTTTTTAGTTCACCTAAATATCCTTTCACCAATGCATCAAATATATTTAATCGCATATAAACCTTTGAAGAATCTTTTTCGTCCTCTAGTACTGGACTTGTAAATGTTCTGACCATATCTCCAAAGTCATTCAATATAATTCCTGGCATTACCGTATCCAAATCAACAACACAAAGTCCTTCGCTAGTTCCTTCTTGAAGCATAATATTATTTATTTTTGTATCGTTATGAGTAATTCTAATGGGCAAATTTTTACTTTGAAGTCTTACAAATTCCTTATCAAGGTTTTCATAACTTTTTGCTAATGATATTTCATTGGGAATATTTTTAACTCTATTTTCTTTATCAACATTTATAGATTCTTTAAAAGCATTAATTCTATTAGATAGATTATGAAAATCTTTAATTGAAATATGGCATTTTGCTGTGTCAAAATCTGAAAGATATTTCTGAAATTTGCCATATGCTTTTGCTGCTTCATAAGCTTGATCTTTAGTTTCAACTTGGTCAACTGTATAAGCACCTTCAATAAAATAAATCAAACACCAGTAATCCTTATTATCAAAATAAAAATATTTTCCATTTTTCGATTTCATTAGTGTCAAGACTTTTATATTTATATTAAATTCATTTGCGTCAACTAATTTTTGTCTAATATGATCAGTTACGTTTATTGTGTTCTCAATAATTATTCTCGGATCTTTAAACACGTAGCTATTTATTTTTCTTAATATATACTTTTTTTTCTCGCCTAAATTCATATAAGTTACAAGAATTGTATCATTAATATGACCACTACCATATGGTTGAGCATCAAGATATTCTCCATAAATATTAAAGTTGCTCAGTATTTCTTCAGTATGTTCCATTTTCTTTACCATAATTTTGTTGGATATTTGCCTTGCTTAACCAAATTGGATATTCTTGTTTTTACCATTTCTTTATCTTCTTTATAAGTTAATCCAAACCATTGTTCAGTTGTTTCAATTACCTTTACTTTAGCTAGTTTACTTTTAATTAATTCATCAACAACAGAGGGAAGATAAAATTCTCTTTTAAGATCATTACCATTCTTTTTCAAGAAATTATCAAAGCTTTTTTGATATCTATTGAATATTGAGTTTTTAAAAGCAAACATATTCATGGAAACTATTTCTGAGCCACTTAATTCTTTCACATTACTCTGTTCATCCTTGAATAAAATTTTACCTTCATTTTTAATTATTTCAGTTCTTTCAATAATGGAATTCATAAAATTATCTTCGTCAACCTCACAAACTCCTCGTGATACTGAGCCATAATCCGACATCGTGTTTATTAATTTATACCCAATTAATGCATGTTCACTTGGTTCGTCATCAACTGATATTAAAAAATTATATGCAAGTTTAAATGAGTCTGCCCCATAAAAATCATCAGCATTTATAACTGCAAATGAGTTTTCGATAGCTGAAGAGGCAGTAAGTAAAGCGTGTCCTGTTCCCCAAGGTTTAGTTCTATCAGGATTAGTCTTAATATCTGATGCAAGCGAATCTAATTCCTGAAACACATAATCGGTCTCAATTTCGGTTGGCAAAACATCAATAATTACTTCTTTAAACTCTTCTTCAAAACTTTTTCGGATAACATAAACCACCTTTCCAAAACCTGCTTTAATAGCGTCGTAAACTGAATAATCAATTATTCTTTCACCAGACGGTCCAATTTTATCAATCTGCTTAAGACTCCCGTATCTTGAACCTAATCCGGCAGCTAATATTAAAAGTGTTGGTTTATTGGTTTTCATATAATTTTAATATCTCTCATTTTTCCTTTATAACTATTTTAGTCTACTAAAATCTATATTGGGCTTATTGTTTTGTGGATTTTTAGAATACCAAGAATCAATTTTTGTGGTCTCATCAAAAAAACCACAGTTTTTCAAAAAGAATTCTCCATACTCTATTCCACCGGTATAATCCATGCGAGCATCCTTTCTGGCAGTGGCATCTGCAGTAAATTTAGCTTTTGTTAATTCATACCAATTATTCTGGCTATCACAAACCCATTGATTGGTATAAAATGCTTTTCGACTAATATTTCCTGTTTCAGTATGAAAATTTTCAAGGAAAGAATATAATTTTGTTAAGTAAGAATCTGTAAAAGGCCTATTAAAGCTTGCAATTAACTTCCATTCACCAACTTCTGGAGCAAAGAAATATGCTGTAAATATTGTATGATTATTATTTGTTGGTTCACCCTTTAGTAGAAATTTATATACGCTACCAGCTTTCCAATTATATTTTAAATAACTTTGACCGCCGGAACCTTCGCTTCCAAATTCACCGGAATATACTCCATCACTTTTATCCATAAGCTCAATCTTATACTCTTCTGGTATCTCATCTGGATTCTGAGTTTCATAAGGACTCCAAACAGAAAATAAAACTCTACGCTCAGTTTCAGAGTTTACTTGAATTCCGAAATACCCAAATGCAAAACCATTAGCCATAAAGTAAGATCCTATTACATCCTCTCCTTCTGGAACTTTTATCTCATTATAAAACCATTTTACTTCTCTTACTTCTTCAGGAATTTGATAGCTCAAATGAACTGATGGACCCCGTCTACCCCAATAGAAATCATCATGAACAAAATAAACTTTCCCTTCCGTTACATCGCCACTCAACAATACAGAATTGATTTCAGCAAATACATTATCACTTTTTTCAATCCCTTCTATTTCAATATATTGATAACCGGGTTGGATAATATCAATATTGCATATGAATATATCCTTGAAGTCTGTGTTGTTTATTTTAACTTCATAACTTTGTCCATTAATTGAGCACTTAATTTTTGATTCACCGGAATATACTTTTGCATTTAAACTAAGTTGCAGTTTACCAACTTTAGTTAGCTTAAAATAAATCCGAAATTTATTTTCAATTTTAGCCCAATTAGTAATTCCATTATCTGTAATAACTTTTATTGTGTCAGAAATATTATCTACAAGCCAAGTGTTTCCTCCAGCAGGAACAACAAACGTTTCGTTGCTTTTATTTGACTGTCCCAAAATATTACTATTGCAAATAAGCAAAAAAGATATTACAAAGCTGGTCATTAGGCTTTTATTTGAGAATGATTTTTTCATATTTTTAATTTCCACTTAATTTATTTTTTACCATTTTATTTTACAGCCAATATGTCCAATTCAGCGAGAGAGGTCCAATGACCACTATATGATGATTTTGCAACTATTCTAACATATCTAGAATTCTCAATTTCATTAAACAGAATTGTATCCATACCTTTTTTATTTTGAAGAATTCCATCACTTACAATTTTTTCCCAAGTATTATTATCTTTAGAAAGAAATAAATCAAATTCTTTTATTATTCCATTAGTCCCCGATTGTCTATGAGTAAGCTTTAACCCGGCAAGGTTTTGAGTTTGGTTTAAATCAATAATAATTTCGTGAGGATGAATTGGACTATTTTCAGCCCATTCTGTATGCCACATTGTTTCTGTATTTCCATCAATTACATTTTGGGGTTCATCACCTTTTTCAAAACTATCACAGTAAATTATTTTCCACTTTGTTTTATCAACAGAAATTGTTTTTATTGGTTTAGAATATTCTTGTTTAACAACATTGCTATTTTCAAAATCTTTAATAATAGCTATTGCTGCTATTTGGATATCATGATTAAAAATAATTTCATTAGTATAGAGGAATGAATTTTCATTTGGAGTACTTCCATCTGTTGTATAGTATATTTTCGCATTATCAAATGAATAATTTATAGCTAATGTTGAATCATTAATTAAATTTAATGTTGGAGGTGGCGATTTAATTATTTGCCGACCTAGTTCTACTATTTTATCTGCCATATTAATTGGACGTAGGTAAAACGAAAAATTAACTACACCAAGTTCAACTTTATATTCTGGCAAACAGTCAGGTCCACAACTTCCATTTCCTAAACCACGGTGTTTATAATCGATAGAAAGAAAAACACATTCATTTTTATTTAGTTCGTTAGTGTGCTTTGCATTAGCAAGTTGTATATCATCATAATGAGAAGCTGTATAAGACATCGGAAGTATAGGAACAATCATTATGCCATTATTACTATTGTTCGTTAGCATAAGCCAGCTTACATTTTCCTTATTTCCATTTGCTTGTGGTTTTACATATTCAACATATTGACTATCAATTTTGCCTTCAAATATTCCAACCCAGGAACTTTCTTTTCTATCAGAATAATTTTCATGAGGACCTTCACCAAACCAATTAATTTTTGTCATTTTGCTATCAAGTAATGTGCTAAATCCTATTCTTGGTAACGATGGTAAATTATCATTGAGTTCAATATTATTATCAATTTGCATTGTACCATCTGTGTAAATAGTATAAGTTGAATTTACAGAAGCTATATAATTATTATTATTTCCAAAATATTTGTTTTTTGAGAAAATTTTTACATTTTTACTATTGTTTACAAACTTAAATTCTTGATTTGATATATTCATTTTATCCAAACCGAACTCAAACCATTCGTCGGAAACCACATTATCATTATCAATAGGAGCTCTAAATAAGTTTAATCTAAGCCCTTCTTTATTTTGCATAATAGTATTTTCACCAAACTCGATATCTGTTAAACACCCTATTGCTTTATTAAAGATAAACGATTTACTATTTGCATTAACCTTAAGCTGCTCAACTGTTTCAGCAATGTTTATTGGAAGTTTATTAATCTCAAACTTGTAAGGAGTTAGTTGCCTTCTTTTTTTAACTACTAATTGTTCAAATGCAATTAAATGATTTGCTGGAACTAGTCCACACTGTTTTTTCGTATATGCAATTATATTTATATAATAATCAGCTTGTTCATTATAACTGTTGTTTAGAATTTCAAGTTTAACATTCGCTGTTTCTTTTGGTTCTAAATATTGGCTATCAATAAATCCACTCTGAATAGATACTCCGTCTTCAGTTAATTCCCACTTAAAATAAACATTAGATAAATCTGCAAAATCATAATTATTAGTTATTTCAATTTCATTTACTGCATTGACTACTTTTCTAAATTTAATGTTTTGATAAATCTTTTTTACTTCCTTCAGCTTTGGGGTAACCTTTCTATCCGCAGTTATAATTCCATTTATTAAAAAATTACCATCACTTGGTACATTTTTGTCACCAAAATCCCCACCATAAGCAAAATATTTAATTCCATTTGAATCAATCTTTTCAATTCCTTGATCTACCCAATCCCAAATACATCCTCCTTGCAAGTAATCAGAAGCTTCAATTGCATCCCAATATTCTTTTAGGTTGCCTGGTGCGTTTCCCATTGAATGAGCATATTCACACAAAATTAATGGACGAAGCTGTTTTTTACTTCCATAGTTTTTAATATATTCAACTGAAGCATACATTGGACAATAAATATCTGTATGTTTATTTAAGCCAGCTCGCTCGTATTGAACTGGTCTTGTGGAATCATAATTTTTTGTCCATTGGTACATTTTTTCAAATGTTAACCCATCACCAGCTTCATTACCTAAAGACCAAATTATTACACTTGGATGATTTTTATCTCGCTCAACCATTCTAATCATTCTATCTAAATGCGCATTAAACCATGTAGTATCTTTTGCTAAACTTTCAGGACCATAACCCATTCCATGCGATTCAATATTGGCTTCGTCAATTACATATAATCCATATTCATCGCAGAGATTATACCAATATGGGTCATTTGGATAATGTGATGTGCGAACCGTGTTTATATTATTTTGCTTCATTAATGTAATATCCTGAATCATCAATTCTTTTGATATAACATGCCCACTCTTACGATCATGCTCGTGGCGATTAACACCTTTAATGTTGATAGCTTTTCCATTTACTAAAAGTTGCCCTTCAAGAATTTTCACATTGCGGAAACCTATTTTTGTAGCAATAATTTCTTTGTCCATTTCATGAGGAGTAATTTCAATTATTAGAGTGTACAAGTTTGGTATTTCAGCTGACCATTTATTTGGATTTTGAATAATACTTTTAAATTCAATAACCGTTTCTTTTTGTTTTAAATATTCAATTTCCTTTTCACTTTCATAAATAACTTTTTCATCTAAATCTAATAGCTTACAAACACATTTTGTTGGAACCTCATTACTTATCATTCCCATTGTAGAAATATCTATTTTTACATTTAACAACCCATTTTCTAACTTTTCATCAAGATCAGCTTTAATAAAAAAGTCGCGAACAGATGTTTTAGCTTTTGAGTATAAATAAACATCCCTTTCAATACCACTTATTCTCCAAAAGTCTTGGCACTCGAGATATGTTCCATCGGACCATCTGTAAACCTCCAGTGAAACAGAATTTTCACCATCATGCAAATATTTTGTTATATTCCACTCAGCAGGAGTTTTAGAACCCTGACTATAACCAACATAATTTCCATTTACCCAAATATAAAATGCTGATTTTACAGCACCTAAATGAATGAAAATTTCTCTATTTGTCCAATCCTCTGCAACTGTGAAATTCCTTTTGTAGTATCCTATTGGATTATTGTCTTCTGGAAGATACGGTGGAACGGGTCTTTTTTTATCCCACATAAACTCATATGGTTGATTTACATAAATTGGAATTCCGTAACCCTGTATTTCCCAGTTTGAAGGAACATCAATTTCATTCCAATTGGTTATATCGAAAGTTGACTCGTAAAATTTATTTAATTTATCTTGAAGACTTTTTACCCAATTGAATTTCCATTTTCCATTAAGAGATTTATAAAATGGTGATTTTTGAAAATTGTTTTTTAATGCGGCTTCATAATCTTTGAAGGGCATAAAAGTAGCATGTGGTTTCTCTTTATTCTCACCAAATATTTGAGGATTCTGCCAATATTTTGCATGATTTTGGCAAAACCCATTTTGGGTGATAAAAGTTAATAATAGTACTTGAAATAATATTTTCGTCATAAACGTTTATTCGCTTTAAGAGTTTCCATAATCATCTAATACTATTTCACTAAAATCATTTTTTTAGCACTTGAATAATTTTCGTTAGTTAATCTAAAGTAGTAAACACCACTTGGTTGATTTATTGCGTTCCACTTTCTTGAATGCTTTCCTGCTTGCATTTGTTCATTTATAATCACACCAACAATTTCTCCCAAAGAATTATAGATTGTGAGATTAACTTTTCCACTTGCGGGTATTGAAAACCCAATAGTTGTGGTTGGATTAAAAGGATTTGGGTAAGCCTGGTTGAGTTCAAATTTTAATGGAAGTTCATTATTATTTTCTTTTACATCAAGGACAATTTCACCAACTAAAATAAGTTCTGCCATAGAAGCCCAAGCTCCACCATTGATTTCAGAAAGAGCTTTAAATTTTACATACCTTGCTTGAACTTCACTAAATACAATTTCCTGTAGGTTTGTATTTGCTTCAAATATACCTTCAGAAATTGGAGTTCCCCATTCTTGACCATCCGAACTAACATATAATTGATATTCCTTAATTGTCCCATTTATTCCACCATCTTGTCTTGGAAGATATTTAAAGCCTTTAAGGTTATACGTACTGCCTAAATCAATTTGTAACTCATGAGGATAAGTTGCAACTGAATTGCTCCAAGCTGTATGCCAATACGTGCTTTCATCTCCATCAATAGCATTTTTTGCTGCACCATCTTCGCCCGATTTTTCTTCACTATCAAAATAAATTAAATTCCAGTTTTCATTTGAAATAATTTTTTCATTGTTTACTGTAGTAATTGCAAAGACATATTCAGAAAATGCACTTATACCAAAATCATTTTTAGCGCATACTCTTGCTCTGTATCTTGTTCTTCCTTCAAGATTTGTAAATTTATACGAAGTTTCTGAAGTAGTATCTACTGTTCGCCAAATAAAATTTTCTTGAATTTGAACTTGGTAGATATTACTGTATTTAATAGAATCCCAACTAACTGAAAAGTCAGAACTTCCAAAACCATCCACTTTTAGTCCTGTTGGTACTTTGGGAGCAAAATCTTCAGTTCCCAAAGTCATTTTCTTTGTGGTTAGATTACCCATAATGTCTTCTATTGTTACTCTTAACAGATTACCCTCTGCGGCGTTAATAGAAACAGAATTAGCATCTGTAATTATTGAATCGACAATTACATTATTTCCAATTGTTACAATAATTTTGAACTGGGGAGTAGATGAATTGGGCACTGTCCAGGATAATTCATTTTCGGTTAAATTAGTTATATAGAATTCCATCGGTTCATTTTCAGGCGAACTTGGAAATGCATTTGTTAAATTAGTAGATGTTCCACTAAAACTTGGAGTGGTTGCTCCTCCAGATTGCATGTAATAATACCCATCTTCAACCCCAGCATCATAATTGTTTCTATAATTATAAGATCTTTGACCAGCACCAATATCATTAGTATTAATATTAAAATTAACATCATTGAATGGTTCCCAAATATTATTTAATCTTCTTTTGTACCCATCCTTCTGAAAAACTTTGCGAGCATTCTGTCCTGTGCTAGACCAATCTTCTAAAAAGGAACCAGTAGAAGTATTAAATTTTATACTTTTAACGGGGTAATCCATTGTAACCAAATGTGTCCAGTTGTTGCTGGATATATCATGCACCCAATATCCAAAATATGTGTGATCCCCTACATCCCAGCATCTAGAAATTAGTTGATAATCATTGCCTTCTGCCCACCCAAGTTCAAAATTCCAACTTTTTAATCCAGTTCCTTCGCCACCAAAGTTTTCAACTTGAGTTCCCCCACCTGTATAAACTGCTTTTATGGGTTCATTGGATGATATTGGATCCCAAATAGAGAAAATAAAATTATTACCTGAAGGATGATTTTGCATACCACAATAACCGCCGCCCTCTCCGCCAATATTCCACATTAAAGCACAGTAATATGTATACAAAGTTTTATGAGGAATTTTTAGAGTCTTCATAATAATATTACCAGCATAATCATCCTTTGCACTTAAATGTACTGATAGTGCTGAGTTCTGAGCTATTAAACTTGAATTAGATATAATTAATGCAAGCATTAGAATGATTAATAAAGAATTTATTTTTAAGTTTTTAATATTCATTATAGGTTTTATCCATTATTTATTCAAACCAAGAATTACAAAATATGCACAATGATCTGAGGCTACTGTATCTTTAATAGCTTTAGTTTCTAGTACACTCCAACTATCTTTGGGCATAAACATTATATAATCAATCTTCTCATTAGGCTTATTTGAAGGAAAAGTATATTCATAATTGTTTTTATTGTATGCTGAAGTCCAAAATGTTTCCAAAATATTAATTGTATTACTGCTTTGGATATCATTTAAATCCCCAGCCAAAATGGTAGGATATTTATTTGATGAAAAAGCACGATTTATTTCCTTTGCCTGCATAATTCTGTTTGTGTCACCCTCAACATGGTCCAAATGTGTTCCGATAAAACTTATTGTATCGTTTGAACCAATGATTGTAGTTATCTCCAATGCCGTTCTTGGTTCATAATTATCTAAATGTGGAAGCTTAACTAATCTTGATTTAATGAACGTGGATTTAGATAATATCCCTTCACCGTATTCTCCGCCATCATAAAACATTGTTCTACCAAACAAAGGAATCATTTGAGTACGAATAGCTAATTCTGTTACTAAATCATATTTTTTTGCTCTATTAGTTTTAAAGTCAACTTCTTGCAGAGCAACTAAATCTGGATTTGTCCTTTTAATTACATCTGCAATAACATCTAGATTAAAATCCCCCTTAGTTGTAGCACCGTGCAAAATATTAAATGTTAATACTCTAATTGTACTATTCATATTCACTGAGGATTGTGCCTTGCTAAGTTTTGGAAATATTAGCAAGACACTAGCCATCATTAGGAGCTTTATTGATTTAATAACTATTTTCAATTATCATAATCCAAAAATTCGTTTATTAGTTAGCCATCTTCCTCTAGTAAAATCTGGGAAAAATTGTGGTGAACTATTACTTGCAATTGATGCTTCAGATAATGGAGAAATTGCACTCCAAGTTGCTGCATCATAAACATCTATTGGAGGTTGCACCATATTTTTAACACTTTCTACAAATGCTTTATCAGTGAAATAATCAATACCACCATGCCCAGAATCTTGAGCATTTTTCTCCTCTTCTTGCCACATAGGGTGGTCATATTTTTTCATTAAATTATCATACTCCGAGCCATCTGTCCAAGTGTGAGGTTTGGATTCACCTTCGATATAAACTCGTTTTCCCTCATACTGTCCACACCAAACGCCTTTTGCAGCGTGTAAAGTAAACCCCCATGAATAAGGACGAGGTAAATTTGTATCATGAGTAACAATAATTGATTCATCATTAGCAGTTTTAATAACTGTTGTAATTATGTCACCCAATTTCCATTCTAATTTTGCATTAGGATGATTTTCACCACCTTTAGGATGATTAACAATATAATTATGTAATCCAATTGATTTTGTTGCCGTTGATGTTAAGGAGACAAATCTATTACCACGATTGATATCAAACCAACCGGCAACAGGCCCAATACCGTGCGTTGGGTAAATATCACCATTTCTTTTTAATGAATGTTCCGTTCTCCATTTAGATTCTGAAATCCCTTTTTCTCCAAACTCAACACCAGGTCCGTATGGGGTTTTTCCATCGTTAAATTTTACGCCACGTAAATCGTGTCTATAACCACAAGTCCCATGAACCAATTCACCAAAAACATTTTCTCTAATCATTCTAAGAACCGCCATAGATTCGCGAGCAAAACAAACATTTTCTAAAATCATGCATGGAACACCTGTTTCTTCTGAGGTATTAACTAAATCCCAGCACTCTTCAATTGTGTTTGCAGCGCTAACTTCAACTCCAGCAAATTTCCCAGCCTTCATTGAAGCGACAGCCATTCTTGTATGCCAAAGCCAAGGTGTTGATATTATTACACCATCTACATCTTCTCTTTCAAGTAATTTCATAAAGGCTTCCTCATCGCCAGTATAAACAGTAGCTTCTTTCCGTGAATTGTCGCGAAGAATTTTTTGTGTTATTGATATAGCGTCAGGGTCTAAATCACAAATTGCTGTAATTTCAACATCATTTCTTTTTGCGATGTTCTCAACATGGTTTTGTCCACGAAGTCCAACTCCAATAAAGGCAATATTTACTTTACCGCCTGGTTTTGAACGTTGAAATCTTACTTTTGGTTTTGGAAACATCAAGCTCGGTGATAGTGCTAAACCAGCACCAGTTATTGCTGCATTTTTTAGAAAATCGCGTCTGTTAAACGGTTTCATATTTTCTCCGAATTTATTTTTTGTATGTACATTTTAGAATTACCTAATTAAAATCATTTTTTTTGTTTCAATATATCCATCAGCTTTTAAACAATAATAGTAAACACCACTTGCTAAATTGTTGGAATTAAAGCTAACCTTATATGCTCCAGGTCGCATCTCATTATTCACTAATGTTTTAACTTCACATCCTAAAACATCATAAACTTTTAGACTTACAAATACCGCATCACTAATATTCCAATTTTTTTTGTGTGGTATATAATATTCTATTGTTGTTGTTGGATTAAATGGATTTGGATAATTTTGGGACAAGCTAAATTTGCTTGGATTTATATATTTATTTTTGCTAACCAAAGTAATGTTAATTGAATTTTGCTCCCGAGGAGAACCACCATTTTTTTTACTTGAACCCCAGTTTAAAGCGTTGTCATTTTCTTCGGCTGAATTTATTAGTTCTAATGTAAAACCATCACCATCAGCATTTACAGACCAAGGTTCTTTGTCAGAATAAGTAACTGTATTTATTAGAATATTATCTTTGTTGAATAATCTCAACGATTCTCCAACATTACTTAGCCCAAAATTAAAACTACCCTTTGCTAAAATATTTGGGTTAATACTTTTAAATAACTCAACATCTTGACATAATACAAAATAACTTTTGGCAGCAATAATTGCAGACCTTGGGAATGTGTATTTATTATCGTCATTACTATCTTTGAAAATACATCCTTCAAGATGAACTGTATAATCATTAGGATTATAAAACTCAACCCAGTCACCAGTATCTAGAGTATCATTTGAATGATAATTAATTTCATTAATAATTATTTTATCAGCATTTATTTCGGGAATATTAATTGATTCAATTACTTTGCTATTAACAACTTTGTTTGCAGGTGAATAAATTTTTAAAGTATCGTTTTGACTTACTTTAAATGAAAGATATTCGAGAGTAGAAATATTTGAATACAAGTAAGATGCTAATTCTTTATTTGTAGTAATTCCAATTTCGTTTCCGGGATGTAGTTTGGTTCCAGCAGGAAAAACAAAATCATCAAAAATATTTTTGCCTCTCAAATGGAAGTATGATAGGTCAATTGTTGAAATTCCAATATTCTTAATTAGAATTACTTGGTCATCAAAATATTCAGAAACTCCATTTACGATTAATGAATTTTCAACATCAATATCACTGTTAATTGTGCTTAAAGCATAACTAACAGTTGGCCCATATCCAAAATACGAAAACCCATTAGCTGGGTAATAGTTTTCACCAATTCTAAATGCATAAGGAATAACACCCTTATCATAATTAGGTAATGTAAATGAAGCGCTATAAATTAAATCTCCAGCAATTTTATCTTGAATTGATCCATCATCAGAGAGTTTAACAGAATTCACCGTGAAATTTGCTCCGCCATTAGCTAAATCGTACTTTGGGACATAATCTAAATATATTTCAGCAGTTTTATTTAATTTCACTTCAACTATTAACTTCTCATTAGTTGTAGGAAACGAGCTGGAAACAAATACTTCCTCTATACATGGTCTTTCAAATAATTTTTTATTTAATAAAAAACTTTTTCGTCCATTCATAAAATATTTGATTTTATCTTTTTCATCATCAAACCGCTGATTTGTACAACCTTTTTTTGTATCCTTGTGGTAATCTGAAGCTATTAAATCGTAAGTTGAATCAACAACATCACTTATATGATCAAATCCAGATGTAATTATTGCATTTACTCTTTCGTTAAAGAGGGTTCTAAATTCGGTATCCTCCATTAACCTTTGAAATAGGACATTAAATTTTAAGCATTCCCAGTTTTGATTTTGGTTTCCGTCAATGTTGGTTATATAATCATCTCTAAACGTTCCACTCCAATGATTACCATAAGTTGCATCGTTATCCCACGGAAACAATTTTATATTATTATTTCCCTCAGATATATAAAGATTGTAGTTCTTAGTAAATGAATCAAAACCAACAAGAACAAATTCAATAGCAAAGTAATTTATTATATTTTCAATATCTATATCATTTTTAATATTTTGATTAAAGTCTGATGGAGAGTAAAACATTAATTTATTTTGGAATTGAATCAAATCACTATAATTATCATTGCTTCCAACTTGCTTATCCCAAGAAAATAAAAAGTCATTATATTTTGGAATTAAAGCAAAATTTGCTTGATGTGATCTTGCTTTGTAAATACTGCCCAATTCAATTTTATTTCGATCTAAAAAATCTTCTTCAACTTCTTCAATTTGTGAAAAGACTCCAAAATATTCGTTATTAATATACAAATTGACAAATGATATTTTTGCTGCAGGTTGATTAAAATACTCGAACAAACTATTTGTTAAATAATTACGAATTATGGAACGATCACGATATTCTGAATTGAAGTTTATTTTTTTAGTACTAAAACTGTTTTTGTCATCTCGAAATTTAATTTTCCAGCTTTTCTTTGGTAAGTCTCTTGCACTAGCTCCTCTAAAACGAATTTCACAAATATTGGTTGAATCGTTTGCTTGGATCGTGGCTGGACAATAATTATCTGAATATGGATTAGCATATAATTTTGATAAATCACTTAATGAAATTGAGATATGGTATGTTGGTAAAGTAAAATTACCTTGTGCAACCAAAATATTAATACAAAATAGTAATTGAATTGCAATGAAATATTTCATTTTATTATAACGGCTAACTCTATTCATAATTATAATTAATTCTTACCTTGTAAAATTTTTCACAGAAAGTATTATGATATTAACAACTGTAACACGTTTGATTTTATATTTTAGTATCAATTTGTAACTTCTATATTATTTTCACTTCAGTAAATAATTATTTTGTAATTGCCAAATATATTTTAAAAACTTTTTTAGATTATAATTAGATCAATTGCTTAAATTATTTGTAATTAAAGAAGACCGGGATCACCGGTCTTCCTGGAGGTACTATAAAGAGAATACTATTTAATCAGCATCATTTTTTTAGTCATAACATTTCCTGGAGTAATAATTCTGTAGAAATAAATTCCACTAGCAAAATTAGCAGCGTTAAAACTAACTTGATGATTACCTGCACTTTGGTTCTTGATATCAGCCAATACGGCAACTTCTTGTCCAAGGACATTAAATACCGATAATTTTACATCTCCAACAGAAGGAGTTGAATATGCAATAACTGTTGAAGGATTGAAAGGATTTGGATAATTTTGTGATAATTCAAATTTACCGGGTATTGTTGCTTCGTCATCCACTCCTGTTAGAGTTTTTACTAATCCTATTTTTGCTGGAGAAGCAATCAAATTTCCAGATCCATCTTCAACATAAACTGCAAAATATTTAACATTCTGTGGAACGTTTTCTATCTTATAAGTTGTACTTGATGTTGAACCAATCACATCAAAAGGCGCTACAAAAGCATTATCAATAAATGTATTTCCAAAAGATGCAGCTAATTGTCCAATACCAACACCAAAACGATGACGTGTTTGTGCTTGATCGTAAACTATAGGGAAAGAAACCATTTCCCATCCATCAGAAGTTCCAATTGGTGTTGAAAAGCCCAATTCTAATAATGATTGATTTTGGAATTCAAATTCTGAACGGTCATACCAAATATTAACACCACTATTATAATACTGTCCATTAGGGTGAATTTCACTTAAAAGAGGCTCTTGATTAGGAACTACCCCTGAATATTTAAACATAGCACCATACAAATACGCTTGTGATCTTGATAATTTTGATCTATCAAAAGTTTGCCACCATCTTGCTTTTATTCCAACTCCATCATTTTGTGTCATCTCTCCAAGATACGCGCTAAAATTGCCACCTTCACTATATACTTCAGATGCAGGCCATTCTCCAACAGCTGCAGCAGCGGTTCCGTTAGAAAAATCGGAGAATGCCCAATCTAACGGCGCAGAACCATCCAAATTAGGGGTTTCAAATCCAGGATTTGTTAAAATATTTTTTTCGAATACACCATTTGAACTTACAGGTTGTATAAGAATATGATATGTTGGACTAGCTACATCTAAACTTGCTGGCCAAGTTAAATCAACAGAATTATCTTCATTTCTGACAGCAAGTATTGAATCTAGTTGCAAAGCTTGAGTTCCTAATAAAGTAAAAACTACATCATCAACCCAAGCTTGCGCCATTGTATCTTGAATAGCGGGACCACCTAATCTAAATCTCATTTGATTTCGCCATCCATTTGCATCCTGATCGGTTGGAAATAAAATAGTGTCTTTTACTTGAACCCAATCTGTATTGTCAAGGATTTGTGTTAAGTCAACGTTGTTATATCCAACACTAATTCTAAATCTATTACCTGCAGTAAAATTTGCAGTTTTTGCCCAATAAGACAGTTCATAAATTCCGCCTGACAAAAACTCAAGTGTTTGTGTTCTCCAACCAGCATCCATACTTCCAGCATCAACATCTGCTTGAGTAACTTGAATTTTCCCTGAATATTCTCCAGTATGTTTTACTGTATTATCCCAAATATATCTGGCAGTTGTATTTCCAGGTATTCCTATTTCTGTTGATCCTGTTCCCCAAGCCTCAACTACCCAATTAACCGGAGCAGATCCATCATCATTCGGTAATTCAAAACTTGGATTGGCAACTACATCAGTTGGTATTGATGGTCCGGCTTCTGTCAATTTAACGATTGTCACATCATCTATCCATAATTTGCCATGGCCATATAAACCAATTGCAAGTCCACTTTCTCCGTCTTTGACTGCCTCAAACTCGCCAGTATATTCTACCCAATCAGTTGTTGCTGGAGGATACCCGTAATAATCCCACTGAGGTACAACTTGTACTGCAAACTCACCGCTAGTTACATCTGCTTTTAGCCATACACTATAGGAATATGTTACTCCTTTTTCAACTCCACTAATATTAGGCAAATATGAATCAAGACTAACTTCACTTGTATCATCTTGTGCTTTAAGTAAACCAGAAGCAGCACCAGTATGAAATACAGTTTCGTCAAGAACAAACTCAGCGTTGCCACTGTAATTATCCAATCCACAACCAGTTGGAATATTATTAGCTTCAACTCCATTTTCAAAACTAAAGTTTTGAACAATATCACCAATATTATAATTTTTTGCTGCTAGAGTAATAGTACAATCATCAATCCAGATTTTACCACTTCCATAAAAACCTATACTAACACCAGAGTTTCCGCTCTCCGCAGCAGTAAACTCTCCTGTATATTCAGTCCAATCTGTTACTAAAACACTGTGTTCTTCATATAAAGCAAAACTATAATCTTGAATTGCAATTACACCTTCAGTCATATCAGTTTTAATCCAAATACTAAAAGTATATTTGTCGCCTTCGGTAGCTGAAATAATATTAGGCAAATATGAGTCCATACTAACAGCATTTGCATCAGTTCCAACTAATGAACCAGAAGCCCCACCATTATGAAACACGGCTTGATCCAGAACAAACGAACCATTTCCATTATAATCATCAAAACCACACCCAGTTGGAATGTTGTTAGCTTGCACGCCTTCCTCAAAGCCGTACTCTTGTACCTTATCGCCAACATTTTGGGCAAAGGATAAATTAACAAGCCCCAGTAGTATCACTAAACTTGCTATGTAAATATTGTGTTGTAAAAATTTCTTTTTCATATGATTTCCTCATATTTGTTGAGATATAATTAATTAAAGATGAATACCAACTGTAATTCTGTGTAGTTCACCCAGTAAAGCATAATCACTATAGGAATAGTCTATTTTAATATTATATTGAAATATATTTTGTGCTATTCCAAAACCACCACTCCATGTTTCGGAATCTGACTCAAATTTATAGCCACCTCTTAAGTATAAAAAATTAACAAAAGAATATTCAAGGCCGACATGTGCCTTTTGCTTTTCATCAATTGATTTCACCCAGTTAAAAGCTAATAATATGTTATTTTCTGAGTTTAACTCAACTGGTTTTGAAAACCCAATAACGTATTTTAACGGCAAGCCATAACTTTCATTAATAAATTTAACTTCTGGACCAAAATTATCAACCACCATTCCAATTTTAAGTCCTTCTAAAATACCTTCCAAACCAGTATCATACTGAATTCCCATATCAGCAGACCAGCTTCCTCTAGAAAATTGATCCCCAACTAAATTCATGTGCAAATATCTCAATGTGAATCCAATTTTGAGGTCTTCTGTAAAATTATGAGCATAATGCAAACCCAATGCATATTCTGCCACATGAAAAGTTTGCCCAGTACCTTCAGGCATTAAAACAGTTCTAATTTTCATTTCGTCTGATCTAAACGCAATAACAGAAACTGCAAGTGCATCATTATCCGAAATCCTTTTAGAAAAACTCAGGAAAGATAAGCCAACATTTGCTGGCATAAAAGTATAACCAACAAATAGATTATCCTCTTTTATATTCATTAAACCTGACGGATTATAAAAGGATGCAGAGGCATCATCAATAAAAGAAGCAACTGATTGGCCCATACCTTCGGCTCTTGCAGATACACCAATCTTTAAAAATTGGGCAGATGTTACACCTGGTTTATTAAATGTTTGTGCATTATTAACGGAATAGATTGATATTAAACCTAAGCTAAATAGCAAAATTAATTTCATCTTGTTCTTTATTATATTCATTTTTATGCTCTATTTTACAATAACGAATTTGCCAATTTGATTTGCACCAGTAGGGTTCTCAACAACAAAGTAGTACAATCCACTGGCAACAGTATGATTATTTTTGTTTAGTAAGTTCCAATATGTTATTGGTGAACCACTTCCCTGTTCATAATCAATAGTCTTAACTTCATAGCCCGCAATTGTGAAAATGCTAATTTTGCACTTTGGTGGTAAATTCATAAATGCAATTCTTCTATCAATTTCAAACCATTCACTTCTACCAGGTTGAGTTGAGTATTCCCACGATGGATTTTGAGTATAATTTAAATCTCCTCTATAAGGATTTGGAACAACAAAAACTTCATCTTCATCAATATCTCCTTTGGAAATAGCAGGTATAGCCATTGCAGTTGCAAGGACTTTTGGACTTTCCAATGATGGAATTGTGAGTTGCTCACTTACAACTTCTGGTATATCATAACTTGTTAAAGAGTACCAATAACGAATTCCATTTACTAACCCATTATCTTCAAACTCATATTGCAATCCAATATCATAACCAAAACCATTTTTTATGTCATATTCTGCTAGTAAATTCCATGGACCGTTGGGTCCTTTAGAACTTCTATAAACTCTGTATCCTTCAAAATCTTTTATGTTTCCATCATTTCTTGATTTATCTTCAAAATCTTCGGGGTTAGTTCCTGTGTATTCGTCTTTCCATTCCCAGTTAATTACAACTTTACCTTTCTTTGAAATTAAACTAAAATTTGGAGGTGGAGGTGATAATGGAACTCTAAAATCAGAATCATACAGAGTTTTTGCAGCATCGGCGTACTTTATTAAATCATCATATCCGTCTCCAACAATTGTTGCCATAACAAAACGAATAGTATCACCTGGCTGAGTTGGCATAAATGGACCTACACTATATATGCCTCGTGTACTTGCTCCAGTTGGAATATCTGCAGACATATCAGGCTGAATTATATTATTACTTATTCTTCTATATGCCTCTAAATCATTACTTACATCTTCTGAGTGAACCCAATGCATAAAACTTGGTTTAATTGTAGGACTATTTACATCAGAAGGTCCTCCAACTAATCTATATGCTTTTCTTGTATCGTTAATCATTGTACCATCTACGCCACCGGGCATATCACCCCAAATTATCATTCTTCTTTTTTGATCAAATAATGCATAATCATCTCCAACTGATGCAATATTTACATCAGCTCTCATATCAACATCATTGTAATGAACAAAAAATATATCATCCCAAATTTTTAATCCTTCATTAATAATTATGTATTCAGTAAATAAGATTTTATCATATAGAAAAAAGTCATAACCAAATGATCTTTGAATAATCCGGGCATTCATTGGAACATGATCTTCCAATATTTCTGGAGCTTGATTTACTCCGAATACAATTTTGTTATCCCAGTATTGACAAATATAATCTTGTGCAGATTTGGGTAAATATCTGCTATCTAATAGCCCGTTATCGTCAAAATAATATTGAGAGCTAGCATCATTAGGAATATCATCAAAAACTGATTTAACATAAATTGTATCATTTTTATTAAAACGAGGAAATACTTCATACCTTTCTCCTCTGCCACCACCACCAACAGCTTCATAATCTGCAAATTGAGTAACAAGAGTATCACCTTCAACTACCGCTCCTAACCAAACACCACTAACTTTTGTTAATTCTTGGTTTGATCCTGGAGGATAATTAAAAATAATTCCGACATTGTCATTTGTATTATATGTAGGAACCCCAGCACCATAGTTAGTTACAGTATTATGCACTTGATTTATGTTATGCTTTTTAAACTGCAAATTTGCAGGAGGGAAAATATTTGCTTGTCCAATAATATTTATTGGTACAATAACAATAAGAGATGATAATATTTTAATTAAATTTTTAATTTTCATTCAAGATTTCCGATGTTATTTTACATACAATTTTAGTCCTAATCTTACACTAAGATCTGGAGTATAAGCTGCATTGGCACGCAAAAATTCTATTTGATGTTGTGTTAAATATTTTTGAGATTGTCCTTCAAGATCTCCCAGATTATATACTTCGCCAGTTCTTGCATTAAAACCAGAATTAAAATTTATATTTTGAATTCCAAATATGTTTTTAGCTTCAATAAAAAATACTGTTCTAATTCCAAAAAGTTCTAAACCTTTGTGCATTGTTGCATCAATATATAATTCACTAGGCCCATCTTTTGAATTTGCCTCAACATAAATTGCGCCTGGAATAATTGGAGTATATGGTCTGCCAAGAGCAGCTTGAACTACAAAATATATTCCAATATCTGATAGAGGTAAACCAAAAAAGTTTAGTTCATCATTTTCCATAACTTCAAAATTTGCTAATAGCTTCATAGTGTGGTTTTTATCCCAACCGACTCTTTGCTCCCGAACAGATGGTGGAATTGTATTACCAAGCTCATAAGCATCTAATGCAGTAAGATCAAAGCCACGGGCTAAAAGATAAGTGTAATTTGCTGTTAACGAAAAATAATTGCTATAAACTTTGCGGAATTCTATTTCAAATCCTCTAGAAGAGCCAAATCCAATATTTTCATAAATTGATCTAGCCGGAACTGTTTCTGTTTGGCGGAAACCTATATCTCCAGAATTATCACGACCATAAAGTTTAATATTTAGAACATAATTTTTTATGAATTCAGTTTCCAAACCAACTTCATAATTAATAGACTTCCTTGGATCTAAATCTGGATTACCAACAACCGATGTTAAAAATGGATCGCGATATAATTCACTAAAGTTAGGCGACTGTATAAAATATCCATAATTGAAAAATAGTTTTGTATCCTTATCAGCTGGTATTGAAAGCCCAACTCGAGGACTCCAAACAATTTTCATTTTTTCAAATTCGACAATATTTTTACCTGTTGCATTGTTAAACTGATTAATAAAATCTTTATCATTTATAATATCACCATGTCTAAAAATATCACCTCTAATTCCGATATTTAGAAACATTCCAGCATATTGAATTCTATCTTGTATATAAATAGCACCATTTACTAAAGCGTCATTATAATACCATCGTTTAGTTCCATATTGTGGGTATGCTCCAGGAATAGTATCACGATAAGCAAAATATTGTCCCAAATTTTCTATTTCAAGTTGATTAACTTTTTGATAGCTTAGTTCAAATCCCCCCTTTATTTTATGAACTCCAATAAACTGAGTAAAATCAAAATCAAAATCTAAAGTTTCATACGAATTGACGTAAAAATTTTGGTAAATTCCCTCATCAACAAATCCATCGCTATCAAAATCATTAGTAAGAGGTGGTCTATTGTAATTACTTTTTGTTTTTGAAAAGTCAATAATTGAAGGATTATTTGCCAATATATCTGCAATCTGATCATCAGGAATTCTATTTCCATTATAATCATAGTATACAGATTCAAATTTAAAAGCATCTAATGGCGAATCTAATCCAAGCAAAGCAGTTTTACTTTTCCCATTTTGATATGATGCGGAAAGGTTGAGATATGAATCTTTACTAATAGTATAACCAACTATAACATTAAATCTATTTGACTCACTTTGAGTAATAGGTAAATTTTCTGGAATTTGTGACCACACCCAGTTAAAATTTTTATTATTACTTTTATCTAACTGAGCTTGTGCTTTTATTCTTAAATCTCTGATAGGCTGATAATTGATTTGTGCCATAACACCATAATTTCCGTATTGCCTATTATTAATATCAAGACCTAAAAATTTTGTAGTGCCATAACTTCCACCAATTTTATAATAAGTATCATCCATTTCTAAATGCGAGGCTAGAGTAAATCCTGAATTGGGAAGAAATGGAACTGGTCCACTAATACCTAAATATCCATAATCATAATTGGTGGATATTGAATTATTTAATAAAGCATCAGTTTTAACCACGGCATCAAAAGTTAACCTTTCTCTACCAGTTTTTGTGATAATGTTTATTACTCCACTGTTTGCATTTCCATATTCAGCATCAAATCCACCAGTAAGAATTTCAACTTCTTCAATTTGATTAACATCAATTTCAACCGATGCAACTCCTGTTATTGGGTTTCGAGCTGGAACCCCATCAATAAGATATAACACTTCATCGCTTCTACCACCTCTAATGTGAATGTTTTCACCATCTGTTACTACACCAGATTGTAAAGCAACTAAATCTTTTACACTTGTGACAATGGGCATATTTTTTATTTCGTCAGCATTTATCATTTTGGCGCTACTAGCAACTTCAACATCTACTGCCTGTTTTGTTGCTTGAACAATAACATCTTCCATTTTTAAAGTTTCGCTTCCAAGTTCAAAAGTTAAATTGGTAATTCGATTAAGAGAAACTCTAACATTTTCAATTGTTACCTTATTATAACCCATAAATGTTGCTTGAACCGAATAAGTACCAGCTGGAATTTGGCTTATTCTGTACTTTCCATTCTCGTCTGCAGCTGCACCAATTGAAGTATTTAATATCATCACATTTGCAAATGGAAGAGGCTCACCTGTTTCTTTATTAAGAACAGTTCCAACAATCTCACCATAATCTGCAGCTTTGAAATCACTCACAAGAATAATGGTAAAGAAGGATAAAATTATTATAAATAAGTTCTTTTTCATTATTTAAGTTCCAACTCTTTCATTAATTTATTTTACTTTTTGCTAAAAAGTTTAGTACGGAAATTCTTTTTCTAAGAATTCTTTTGAACGTCTAAAAACATTTTTAGCAGCATCTAATTCCAAATAATAATAAGGGAATCCTGCGACTACTATTTGGTATTCCGAATTATGATATCCAAAACCAATTGTTAAATTATTAAAATTACTTTCGGTTGTATCTGAAGCACTGTAATAGAAAAGCGGCGTTGTAAAAGAGCCAAGGTTATTAAAATCAATAACTTTAAATAAACCTTTTCTAAACGAGAATAGTTTTAAACTATCCACAGCATTAATATTGTAAGATTTATTCTCTTCTTTAACTAAGATGCTATCCAAAAGAGCATCTTCAATTGTTCTTGCACCATTTATATGCAGATAATCTTTTAAAATATTTCCATAAATATTAGTGCTATCCAACCAAGTATCATTATTTTGGAAATAGGAATAATAATTCCAACCTGAAATTAGCATCCTACCTTTAGTATTAAGATAATCTGTTAGTAGTCCTGTATATGAAGTAAGATCAGTACTTCTGTAGTCATCGGTTTGCCAAATTACATATTTGTATTTTCCAATTATTTCTCTAGTTAATCTTCCTTGATTAGCAATATCCCAGCTATCATATTGAATATCAGATAGCATTTGTTGATAAAATAAATCCATTTGTTCATCACTTGGACGCTCTATTGATCCACTTTGATCTTTTGTGCCATCAATTAAAAGCCATTCTTTTTCATGTGTAGGATTAACAAAATTTATATCAATTTGTGGGGGTGTAACATCTTCGACAAAAGCAGTATTACGCGATTTAACATATATTGTATGAATTCCTTCTGTTAAATCCATAAATTTATTTTTAGTTAAATAAAATTCAAAACTTGATTGCCATTTACTCCAATTTCCATTATCAATTTTTAATGAATAATCCTTTATTTCACCAAGGTCAGTAGTTGCAGAACAAATTATCTTTGCCCCTTTCCATGTAATGCTTGATTCTTCTTGAATAAATAAAGATGAATTATTTATTGGGAATTCAATTTTAGTAATTGGTGGTAATGTTCTCTTTGTATAAAAAATAACTGAATCTCCAATTGGGTCTATATTACCTAATTTATCTTGAGATTTTACGTAAAGGACTTGTTTGTTTATACTATCAGCAGATGGGAAAGCAATAGTTTGACTAACTTCGGTAGTAAAATAGGGTTCTTGAATTTCGATTTTTTGAGTAGTTAAATAATAACTTTTCCAGCTTACCCAATAACCATCAATTATTGAATTTTCACTGATTCCCTTCCAACCAACTTTAAGTATTGGTATGTATGGATTTTTTTCTTCATTTGGCAATGGAATATTTATTATTTCAGTTGAAGGAGGTAAAACGGAATTTTCTGTACCGACAATTTTATCCTCACAATTCATGAATAATATTCCAACCAATGATAGGATAACTATAAAG
Organism: Ignavibacteriales bacterium CG18_big_fil_WC_8_21_14_2_50_31_20; assembly: GCA_002786785.1. Lineage (GTDB taxonomy): Bacteria > Bacteroidota > Ignavibacteria > Ignavibacteriales > Melioribacteraceae > 1-14-2-50-31-20. The sequence continues at coordinate 26,532 of PCUD01000002.1, forward strand.
ATTATTTTTTTTATTGTTAAATAATTCATCATAACCTCAATCGTTTAGAATATAAAATGTGTCAACAGTTGCACTAAATACAAAGTCATCTAATACTCTAAAAACTATATCCTCTACTTTTAAATGAATATTTATTGTTGTTGTTTTATTTTCTTCAACTCTAATTTTATCTTTTATTCTAATTACCTTTGTAAAATTGTTGTCGATTATTAGATTGTTATAATTTGTTGTTAATGGATATCGATTACCTTCAAGCCTTATAAATTCAGAAGGAGCAATTTGGAATAGCAAGCTATCATATGTTATTGGAGGAACTGAACCATAGGCAACTTGTAAAACGGAATCTTTTAGTGCCGCTCCTAAAAGATTAAACGTAACAATACTGTCTGTGTACTCTAAAAATTGATTTGGATTCTGAAAAACATCGGCATAATTTTCACCATGAAACACTTTAAAATCTCTTGCTTGAGCATATAAATAATCTTTGCTTTCAATATTTATCTTACTAGATGATTCAAATCTTAGATTAATCTTTACTCTTCCGCTTGCCGTAACATTTTCTGGAGAAGCTACATCACATGCACTTAGTAATGTTATTAGAGCCAATATAACAGATATAAAATAAACAGAATTTAAACTGTGTTTCATAGTCAGAACCCCGCTCTTTTTGAAAGGTCTAAATTTGTTGGCAAAGTAATTATTTCCAAGTAGATTGGATTTTTTTCTAAAGTATAGGACGCACTAACTGGGTCATCATTTACAATCCCAAACCGATTATTATCAATAACTGCAATATGACTTTTATCAATAATAGCTATACCTTCAGGCCGTTTGATATTTGTTAAACTTAAGTCGTAAAGCAATAATTTATTCATGGGTTTGATTTTATTCACTCTTATTTCCTTAGCAGAAAGAGTCTCAATAGTTTTTCCTAAAATACCTTCTAAACCAATTGGAGCTTTAGTTGTGCTGTCGTCTGTTGATACCAAGTAAAGTAAATTTCTCTCTATTCCGTTATAATTTGCAAATTCAGTTACCAAGAAAGATGTATCATTAACACAGGCTATATCACCAAGTTGAACAAATCTTTCAGGTATTCCATCATATGATTCAGGTTCAACATAATATAGCATTGATAGATCTGTATTTGTCTTTAAATTATAGGTGGTAACTCTTCGCATTCTATAATTTACGCTTCCTGCTTTTTCATCAGGATTGAAGTTTCTTTCCAAGCATCGAGCATTTAATGTAACAAAACTTTCTTGACCCCAAAAATCAATTCCTGCAAAACCTCCATTAACAGTATGATTACTTAAAGCTCTTCTAAAACCTTCATTTGGTTTTAGCCTTTGTACCCATTCACCATTGGCAGTAACTTTCATCAAAGCTGGATTGTATTGATCCGAAATCCAGAAATAATTATTTGTAATATCCATTAATATGCCACCAGGATAAATGCCCCAATCATCTTGCCCAAAATTTGAATTTGTTACAGCTTCATCAGAGTTCCAACTATTAGAAAGCAACAATCCACTTGTATTAAATCCGCCTGGTCTTTTAATTGCAATTTGATTAACAACTTTTATGGTATTATTATCTTGCAATTCAAGCTCAATAATCTTTGGGACAAATGTTGGATCAATGAAATTAACAATTGCCCCATTTTCGTCTAATTTTTGACTAACTGGTCCACGATTAGTGACGGTATAAAATGTTCTATTGTTTTTATAAAATAGGCCAACAAAACCACCTAATCTCAAATTATCATCAGATCCTAATTTGGGGAGATTATTCCAACTAATTAAATAAGTTCCTGAAGGAGAATATTTATCAAATAATGGCTCAGTTACATCACAAGAATACAGTAAAGTAAATATTATAATTAGATAAGAAATTTGAAAAGTCAATTTTTTTTGATTTTTTATAATCATTTATTTATGTCTCATAATTATTATTTTATATCTTTCACTACTACTTTACAAATATTTATTAAAATTTGAAAGTACTTTATAAATTATTTATTATATATTTTGTAATTAGTTCATATTTTTATTAAAATTCACATGTAGATTAAATAATATAAAAATGTTCAACTTCTTTTATAAGGAGACTTATTTTTATATAAATATACGACAATGTTAAAACTAGAACATCCTTAATGAGAATATTAAAATAATTGAGTACTAAAATGACATTAATGAAAGAGAAAAAGTTGCAAAGAATTCATGAAATTATCAAAGCTATGATGTTTCATGAAAGAATGACATTAGCAGAAATTGTAAATAAAGTAAATTTGAGCTTGCCAAAAGTTACAGAAATAGTCAATGAACTCAAGAAATCTGGAATTGTTAATGAACTTAGTTCTGAAGATTTTCAATCAATGGGTCGCCCTTCTCAAAAATTTCAATTAAATTCAGGATATGGATATTTTATTGGAATTGATTTGGGTAGAGTTTACACTAATATTGTTGTGCTTGACTATAAACAAAATAAGATTTATGAAAACCATTTAGAAGCATTTTTAAATCTTGAGACAAAGATTATAGTTAAAAATCTCAATGTTATTATTAATCAAATTTTAAAAGAAGTAAAGATAGAAAAAGAGAAATTATTTGGAATTGGCGTTTCATTGCCAGGTATTGTCGATGGCAAAAAAGGAATTAGCCATACATACTTGAAAATTGATGGTGTGACTTTAAAAGATTATCTTGAAGAAATTTTCAAAGTTAAGGTAAGAATTGAACATGATGTAAAATCAATGACATTAGGTGAATTATATTACGGTAAGGCAAGAGGATTAGATAATGGACTTTATCTCAATTTTGGATGGGGTTTGGGATTGGGCATAATTATTAATAAAGAACTATATTATGGAAAGGATTCATATAGCGGCGAATTTGGGCATGTTCCAGCTTTAGCTGATGGAGATCTTTGTTATTGCGGAAAAACAGGTTGTTTGGAAACAGTTGCCTCGGGAAGAGCGATAACTAAAAAAGTTAGAGAAAAAATATCTGCAGGTGCTTCATCAATAATTCTAAATACTATTGTAGATCCTGATAAGATAGGTCCTCGAGATATATTAAAAGCTGCAAATAAAGGGGACCAATTTTCCATTGAGATATTGGAGGAAGCTGGTAAATACTTAGGTATTGGTATTGCCATGTTAATTAATATTTTTAATCCCGAGAAAATTATTATAGGGGGAACATTTACTCAAGTTGCCAGTTATATATTAGATGTGGCAAAAAGTAATGCGATGAAACACTCTTTAACACAATTGAATAATAATGTAAATTTTGAAATATCAAATTTGTCAAATAATTCAGGTGCTCTTGGTGTTGCAAGATTAACTGCAATAGAGAATTGTTTGAATTAATTGTAAAACTTTATCTGTTCCTAATCCGCCTCTCCCGAAAATTTTGTTGTTGGTTATTTCAATTTTGTTGATTTGTTGTTGTTTTTTTGCATCTTTGCTTCACCTTTTGGGTTGTTTTTTTTGTTCTTTTGTTATTGCAAAAGTACTGTTTTTACAGTACTTAAATACCTAAAATGCTTTTTTTATGTGTGCTTATCGCTCAGTATAGGTAGTTAAAAAATGTTTTGTGTAAATGCGTTTGAAACAGTCATTCACCGGATTTAAGAGAAGAATTAGACACTTCAAATAAAAGCCATAATTTAATAATTAGTAACGATGGTAGATTAATTTCTGAAAATATCATAACAGGAGATTGAAATGAAGAAATCACTTGTGATTGTTGTTTTATTCAACCTGCTCATAACGATTTTATCCTTTGCCCAAATAAGAGAGGTGAATAAGCCGGAGTTTGAAAAGCCTCTATCCTACTACAACGAACAACTCCAAAATAAAACTCCCGAATCCCACGACATTCAATTTATACAAGAGTATGCTGAATTGTTGAATAAATTAGCTGAAGATATCTACCTTACAAAGAACAGCGCTTTTCAATATTGGAAATCGAATAACTGGGAAAACAATTATCAAAGCTTATATACTTACACTCCTCAAAATAAAGTGGATGTTGTTATCAATCAAGGTTGGAATGGAAGTAAATGGGAACCAGGTTATCAAAGCACTTATACTTACGATGCTAATAGTAATACAGGGCAATGGGTTCAAGAAAGTTATACTAATTCTGCTTGGGTGCCATCTTCACGTTATACATATCAGTTCGATCAAAGTAATATCTCTTCTTACATCACAGAACTTTATATTAATCAAGAATAGAAAAAATCAAACAAGTATTTAATGTCATATCTCGAAGGAACAAATAAAAAGACAGAACAATTAACACAATCCTGGACGAACAATACATGGGTTGATATATTAAAGCAAAGGGCTAAGTTCTAATAATGACAGCATTTTGTTTAAATAGTCTAAATATTTGATAAGCTTGGTCTGATAACATAATTGCTACTACCCATTGCTTAATAGTTCCTTTGTTCTCTTTTATTTTATCAACATAAGCGTACCAATTAAGATATTAACCCGTCGGAAATAAACCGCAACATATAATATATTTTTCGTATATTTGACAATGGAAAAACAAGATTTTAGAAAACTAAG
>PCUD01000060.1 GCA_002786785.1 Ignavibacteriales bacterium CG18_big_fil_WC_8_21_14_2_50_31_20
AATTGGAATGAAAACTCGTAATCACTACACAATGGCAGATTGGTTACCCGAAAATAGTTGGTTACTTCATGATGTGGCAAAAGAAGTTGCTGGCTCTAAGGCAAAAACTTTAACTCGTACAATATCACATAAAAAATTCTTTGCTGGTAAAGGAATTGAAGATATGCGTTACGTTAAAGATGATAGAACGATGACAATAAATTATATTCCATTCGATGCTTTAATTGATGCTAAAAAGAATTTTAAAGATGGGGATATACTTGCGCTCATGTTCAGAAATTTAGATAATATATTTTCTGCTCATATGCTTATGGCATATAACACTGCAAATGGAATGGTTATTCGTGAATCGTCACTTAGCAAAAGCACAGTGCTTGATACTCCTTTTGAAGAATGGGTAAACAATTTTATAAATTCTAAAAAGTATATTGGTATTGCGCTTATGAGGGTTAATGAAGATTTAAATCAAAAAGGAAAAATAATTTTACCTTGGGAAATTAGCAAAATGAGAGATAAATAATAGTCGAAATATGAAAGTTGTCATTTCTCTTTCGATATTTTATCGGGGGAGAAATCTCATTGAATTAGTGAATTTGGAATTACCATTAATTATTTGAAAGATTATATAGGAAAGATACTTTAGTATGACTTTGAAACCTAAGCGTCAATTAAATCTTTTACAAACTTCTTCAATTATTATTGGCCAAGTTATTGGTTCTGGGATTTTTATTAACATACCTATCGTAGCTGCAATTGCAGGCAATTCGTGGATTGCAGTGTTTATCTGGTTTTTGGGCGGATTATTATGGCTTCCTCAAATATTTATTCTTGCAGAAATGGGAACTGCTTATCCTGATCAAGGCGGTCCTTATCATTTTATTCACAAAGCAGGTTCACCGTTCTTAGCTTTTATTTATACTTGGACTGCCTTTCTAACCAGCGACACTCCAACCCTTACTATTATTGGGCTTTTGGCTACCGATGCATTAAGCTTTTTCTTCCCAGAATTAGGATTAGGAATTTATGCTAAAATATTTGCCGCTGTTTTAATTGCAATATTTACAGTCCTTCAATATAGAAGTGTAAAATCAGGTGGAAATGTTCAAGTGGTTTTAACTTTTGCAAAATTATTTCCACTCTTAGCTGTTGTTGTTATTGGATTTTTCTTTATTGGCGATGGCAATTTATATGTAGAATCTCTATTTAGAACCAATGAAAATCAACCAATTTCTTTATCAATTATTACTGCCGGCGTTGCTGCTACTATTTGGGCTTACGCTGGATTTCTAAATATACTTTATACTTCTGGTGAAGTTAAAAATCCTACAAAGAATTTACCAAAAGCTTTAATTGGCTCAGTATTGTTCGTTATGGGTGCGTATGTGCTAATCTCTTTTTTCACAAATGCTATTGTTCCGTTCAGTGATTTAATATCAGTGGAGGAAGGAAAATTTATTAATCCTTTCAAATATATTGATGGCATTTCTGGAATTGCGGGTGGAATATTTGCGATAGCTGTATTTGTATCCATGCTCGGCGTTATGAATTCTTCAATCATAACACAACCGCGATTAGAATATGCAATGGCTAAAGATGGGCTTTTCTTTAAACGATTTGGTAATTTGCATCCAAAGTTTTTAACCCCATCATTTTCAATTGTTTTTCAATCGGTATTTGCTGTTGTTTTGTTGTTCGGTAATCTTAACGATTTGCTTGGATATTTTACGCTGTCCTATGTACTGCAAAACACATTAGTTTATGGATCTATCTTTTGGCTTCATAAAAAGGATGATTACAAACCAACGTACAAATCACCAGTGTGGAAAATTATGGGCGGTGTTTCCGTATTGGTTCAACTTTACTTAGCATACGGTGCATTCCTAGCTTTCCCACTTGGTGGTCTCTTGGCTTGCTTATCACTTATCTTTACTGGATTACCTTTGTATTTGTACTTCAAAAAAGGAAAGAGCAACGAGATTGAAAGTGAGTAATATTTTATCTCTTAATCCTGCTCTTACTCTTAATCAAAAAAATACAAAGAGGAGTAAGATTAGGATTAAGAAAAACCATTTATTACAACAGCATTAAATCTTTTCCATCTTCCTCAACCATCTCAATTTGGAAAGTATTATCATTTTTATTACGTTGCCAAACAAGATATGCAGTAGAGTAGTTATTATGTGGAATGATTTGTTGAGATTTGATTTGCATGTTTTACTAATCCTTTATTATTTATCTTTTATAATAATAAATAGATAGTCAATAAAATAGGTCGTTTTTGACACTAATTTAAAAAAGCAAAAATTTATTAACTTTTCACTATTTTGTAACATGAAAATTTCAAAGAAAAATATTGCAAAACCTTTTCTTAAATGGGCTGGTGGCAAAACGCAGCTCATTGAACAAATAGAAAAGCAATTTCCACAAACCTTAAAAAATACGCCATTCACCTATATTGAACCTTTTGTTGGGAGTGGAGCTGTATTATTTTGGATATTGGAACATTACCCAAATATAAATAGAGCAATAATAAACGATATAAATACTGATTTAACCAATACTTATGATTCAATAAAGTTTGATGTAGAAAGACTTATCAATATTCTTTCAATTTGGGAATTTGAATACCATTCTATTTCGGAAAATGAAGAGAAAAAGAAAGAATACTATTATAATAAAAGATCATTATTTAATTTAAGAAGTTCTAACCAAACAACTCAAAGTGCATTATTTATTTTCTTAAACCGAACATGTTTCAATGGTTTATATAGAGTGAATAAAAATAACGAATTTAATGTTCCTATTGGCAGTTATAAAAAGCCACAGATTTGTAACAAAGAAAATTTATTAGCAGTTGCAGAAATTTTACAAGGTGTGGAAATTCTAAACGGTGATTTTGCTGAAACTTTGAAATATGCAAATGCCAATTCTTTTTTCTATTTTGACCCACCATACAAGCCATTAAACCAAACATCAAGTTTTAATTCATATTCAAAGAATGAATTTGATGATACGGAACAAATTAGATTAAAAGAGTTTTGTGAAATTTTAGAAGAGCAAGGACATCAATGGATTTTAAGCAATTCAGATGTAAAAGGGAAAGACCCACACAATAATTTTTTTGATGATTTATATTCTTCTTTTAATATATTTAGAGTAAATGCACGTAGAAACATAAATGCAAACCCAGAGAAACGAGGGGAATTAACAGAGTTATTAATTAGCAATATTGCTTATCCGCATGAACCGGAGTTCAAGTATGGCCTACGATAAATCATGGAGTAAAATTTTTAAAGATTATAATATTGAGGGGTATAATTTTAGTGAAGATGGACCATATACTCTTTCTGCATCTCAAATAAAAAAATCATGTCAAGACTTTGACAAAACGACAGAAAAAGAAGTTCGAATATTGTGTAAGCAAGATTCAAGAGCAGACAGACCTCAAATATTTATTGAAAATAATCTTTTTATTTTGCCAATCAAAAATGGGATTTATAAAATTATTAAATGCGAAGGATATATTGATATTCCCGAAATTGAAGAAAAAACCATTATTTATAATTCCAAATTAGATTTTAAACTTGATAGCTCACAAATTGGTAATTCAGAAATGCAGCACCTAGATTTTGCTTACGCATCAAGTTTAATTAGAACATTCATGAATGATAATTCTCTTGTTTTGACAATCCGAGGCAGAAAATATACTCCTCAATTTAGTTTCAATGTTGGTGATGACATTATAAATGTTGTAAGCGTTCAGACTGAAGTTGATGCTGGATATGAAGGGCGAGATAAAATAGTTTTGATTGAAGCTAAAAATTCTAAAACTAACAATACAATTATTCGTCAATTGTTTTATCCATTTAGGCAATGGAAACACTATACAAGAAAAGAAGTTATTCTTTTGTTCTTTGAAAAACGAGGTTCACTATTTTATATATGGCAATACGGTTTTTCGGATGCAAATAATTATAATAGTATTAAACTCATCAAGGCAGAAAAATATTTAATTGAAGACCCTGTGTAGTATTTAATACCAACTCTTTTTTTATAACTCAAATTAAATCTCGATATTGCAAAAACTCACATGATTGTATAAACTTAAATAAATAAAAAGAATTATAAATTACAAATTAAGTTCTTTCAGTGGTAAATATTCTATAAAATACTTACAACCGACACTTTCAATATATTTAAAAACATCATTATATTTTGGTTTATTAAACCATTTACTTAGAATAAAATAGAACTCAACTTTTATATTAAGCGGTGAAAATAATTTTGAATATTGTTTCATCTTAAAGTCACAAGTTTGAAGTTTCTCATCTACCGAACCTTTACCTTCTTGATATTTTTTCTCTATAATAAAAATTGTATCTCCTACCAATAACGCACTATCAGGCAATATTTTTGCACTTAATATTTTTTTATAATCAATGCCTTTGGGGGTTAAATAGTTTTTATAAAGAGAGTGCTTTTCAAAATAAAATGCTACAATTTCCCCTTTTTTAACGATTTCATTACCATTTTCAATAGTATAATCTTTATGATTTTTAATTGCGTCTAATAAGTCCATCCTTCCTTCAAAAAGCAAACCATTTACATTTGTTCGGTTCCCTCCACCAACTTTATTTGGTTTTCTTTTAATATAAAAAGTCTAAAATAATTCTTTAATGTTAATATTAAATGTATTTGCAAGTTTTTCTATATTTCTGAGAGAAATATTTCGTTCGGCTCGTTCAATCATTCCGATGTAAGTTCTGTGAAATCCTGACTTAACAGCTAATTCGTCTTGACTCCAACTATTTTTGAGTCTTAACTCTTTTATTCTAATTCCAAATTTTATTAGGATATCTTCTTTTTTCATAATTAAATATCGTCTTTTGCACACATTAAGTCTACATACAATTAGTATCAATACCAATTATTTTGTATATTTGAAACAATAATTCAGAGGAGATTGAATATGAATAACTTAATTTCACAAAATAGTTCGCTAATTGGCATCAAATCAGTATCTTTCGCACTAGAAAGTGAAAAGATTAGAGTTCTGGTAGAAGCATTAAGATTAGTTTCTCAAAATGAGGATATCGAATTTAGAAATTTGTATATCCCTGATAATTGTGAAAAATATGGATTCTCAGAAGGATATCATAATTTGGGACAATTACTTCATTTCTTAGCGGATATGTTAGAAGAATGATTAAACCATATTTTAAATCGAAAGATAAAAATTTTTATCTCCTAAATGGAGATTCAACGGAACTTTTGCCAAAGTTTAACCACAAATTTGATATGGTTTTTGCAGACCCGCCTTATTTTTTATCTAACGATGGTTTATCAATTCAAAGTGGACAAATTGTTTCAGTAAATAAAGGTAAGTGGGATAAATCGAAAGGGTTTGAGTTCATAAATGATTTTAATCGTAAATGGTTAATATTAATAAGAGAAAAGATGAAAGATGATGCTACAATATGGATTAGTGGCACAATGCATAATATTTTCAGCGTTGGACAAATTTTAACAGAATTAGATTTTAAAATATTAAATATCATAACTTGGCAAAAAACAAATCCGCCACCAAATTTTTCTTGCCGTTATTTTACACATTCAACAGAACAAATTATTTGGGCACGGAAAGACAAAAAGACACCTCATTTTTATAATTATGAATTAATGAAAGAATTAAATGATAATAAACAAATGAAAGATGTTTGGACTTTACCAGCAATTGCACCATGGGAAAAATCTTGCACAAAACATCCAACTCAAAAGCCATTATCTGTTCTAACAAGATTAATACTTGCATCTACTAAAAAAGGAGCTTGGATTTTAGACCCTTTTACAGGAAGCAGCACAACAGGAATAGCTGCAAATCTATTGGAAAGGAGATTTTTAGGAATTGACCTTGAAGAAGAGTATTTAGAAATTAGCAAACTCCGCAAACTAGAAATCGAAGAAAATAAGATAGCAAATGATTACAAAGAAAAAATTAAAGGTTTTAAAACAAATGACCAACTAAAACTGTTTATTATAAATGAACCGGAAGTTAAATATTCTGCCAACTTAAGTCTAAAATTATAACCATAATTTCAATTAAAACATTAAATAAATTATACATTTACACAAACCTCCGATGTATCTAAAACATCGGAGTTTTTTTTATTGCACTGAAGCTCAGTAACCACAATATCACTTTTCAAGCTCATTAACTTATTATTATTCAACTGCTGTTGGCATTATTTGGGAATCATCTTGAAAGATATCTTCAATTTTCAATCCAAAAAGACGAGCAGCTTTGAAAGCTAATGGTAAACTGGGATCAAATTTTCCTGTCTCAATAGCATTTATTGTCTGGCGTGAAACTTCTAGAGCAGATGCCAAATCTGCCTGTGTCCAATCTCGTTCAGCACGTAGTACTTTTAGTCTATTTTTCATTTGTACCGCCTGTTGCCTATAAAAATTCCAATACTATATGTAAGACCCATTAATATTATTAAATTAGAAATTTCTGCATGTGGGTGAACTATTTTTGCTTGAGCGAGCAGGCTATATGTAATTCCAGTAACAACTCCAACAACTAGTGATAATGCAGTAGCTTCTAATTGTATTTTTTGCTGCAATTCATCCAATCCCTTAAGATGGTCTTTATTAGCAATAATAAATCCAATACCAATTACTAGGTTAAATAAAATTGCAATTAGTGAAATGGTTTCATTGTCTTCCCAAATATATAAACGCCCAAATGTAGCTATTGCTAATGTTATAACCCAGGCAAACGTCCAGCTGAAAAGTCGAATAGTATTTTTTTTAGAATTTTTATTCCAATTGCTTGAATAGCTTGTGTGTTTTTCCATGTGTCTTACTCCTTTGTCTTATTATTAAGTTTACTTGACACAAATGTAATGATGTTTATACAAATAGTCAAGTATATTTTACAATAAGATTGGTAAGCATGACTATTCTCCAGATTTACAAATCCATTTTTATAAAAGTAGCAATTATCTTCCTTTCTTTGAAGCAATTTTCTAAAATGAAGAAAGTAAAGCTATAGTGTCTTAATCTGTCTTTTTATTCACAAGACAAGAGCTAGAATTAAGATTAGGGTTAAAATTAAGAACCTTTTGCTATCGACAAAGAAGACAGTGTTTTTCTCGAAAAGTTCGATGATAGATTTTAGCTGAAAAAAATTATTCCAAAATATAGAGACAGATTGCATTGATGCTAACTACTTTTGCGTAAGTATGATTAAAGTTATTGTTGTTACTCAAATAATTTAATTTTACGTGTCAGCATCTACCAAAACAATGAATTTATTGTGAATATTTTGTGAGAGTGTTAATATTCACGAAAAAGAGCCGGCAATATTCACGAAAAAGGTACCATCAAATATAAAAAA
>PCUD01000094.1:0-1596 GCA_002786785.1 Ignavibacteriales bacterium CG18_big_fil_WC_8_21_14_2_50_31_20
ACAGTGCTAATTGCAGAATTTAAAGTCTGCTAATAAAATACTTACAGATAAAATATCTCCAAGTATAGAAAAATATGGTGTTCTTGATATTGATGATGTTTATGAAAAAGTATAAATTAGATATTACAATGGATGTAAAATATTTTTGAAAAGTATGGGGTTTTTATCATGACTAAAGAAACAGCCATAAGATTATTTGAACAAAAACAAATTCGATCAATTTGGAATGAAGATGAAGAGAAATGGTATTTCTCGATAATTGATGTTGTTGAAGTTCTTTCAGGTACTGACAGACCAAGGAAATACTGGAATGACTTAAAATCAAAATTACGAAAAGAAGGTAGTGAACTGTCCGAAAATATCGGACAGTTGAAAATGGTTTCGACAGATGGAAAAAAGAGGCAAACTGATGTAGCTGATACAGAACAATTATTTCGTTTAATACAATCTATTCCTTCAAAAAGAGCTGAACCATTTAAACAATGGTTGGCAAAAGTTGGACGTGAGCGGATTGATGAAATTGAAGACCCTGAGATAGGAATTGACAGATTGATGGAAACGTATCTTAAAAAGGGTTACAGCAAAGAATGGATAAATCAAAGACTTAAAAGCATTGAGGTTCGTAATGAATTAACGGATGAATGGGAAACCAGAGGTGTGAGAAAAGGTTTGGAATTCGCAATATTGACAGACGAAATTACAAAAGCTTGGAGTGGGTTTAGAGTAAAGCAATATAAAAAACATAAAGGCTTAAAAAAGGAAAATCTTCGTGATAATATGACAAATTTGGAATTGGTCTTGAACATGTTAGCCGAAGCTACAACTACTGAAATAAGCAAAGAGAAAAATCCAGAAACATTTGAAGAGAATAAAATCATAGCTAATCAGGGAGGTACTATAGCAGGAAATACCCGTAGAGAAATTGAAGAAAAAACTGGGAAAGATGTAGTAAGTTCTTTATCCGCAAAAATAATACTAACAGGAAAAGATGATAAACTTCAAGTAATAAAGGATAAAAAAAGTAAAACGAAGTAGTGTAAATTGTTTTGTGTAAATGCGAGAAGGACTGGGGTCTATTCTTCTATAACGCCTCGATAGAATTAAAATACTTCCCTTAAGAATACTTACAACCTGCTAGAAGATTCAACATCTAAAAACCAGTTTACTATTCCATTAATTGGGTTTACCAATGAGGCTGGGTAATTATTAGCTATCTCGGTTTTACTAATTATTTCAAAAATTCTATCGGCTTTGCTTTTCCCAACTGCAACAATTACAACTGTTTCAGCATTGTTAATAATATTGCCAGTAATTGTAATTCTCTTCTGTCCAGAAACTGGATGCACAGCAACTTCGCAGTAATTTGGTGAATTAAAAAGCTCAATTTCGTGTGGAAAAATTGAAGCAGTGTGTCCATCTTCACCTAAGCCCAGCATGATAAAATCAAATTTAGGATAGCCATTTACGTTTGGCAAGTTGGCTTCCAGAATTTTTGAATATGATTTGGTTTCTTCAATTGGGTCAGACTCCCCTTTTATTCTGAAAATATTTGATTCATCCAGATTTATATTTCTAAACAAATAATCATTTGCTAAT
>PCUD01000094.1:1647-32090 GCA_002786785.1 Ignavibacteriales bacterium CG18_big_fil_WC_8_21_14_2_50_31_20
ATTAAAATTTTCACTTAAATAATTAAATATTTTTATTGGAGTATTTCCACCAGAAAGCGCTATTGAATAAAACTTATTACTTTTGAGTTCATCAATTTTTTGCTTCCAAAAATTGCCTAAAAACTCTGAAATCTCATCTGTGTTTCTAAATACTTTAACTATATTATCCATCTCAAAGCTCACAATAAATTTCGTCATCTGCTAAATTTTTGCATGGATACCGCCAAGTAGTTCCATCTTCTTCAATTAAATCATCCGCAACTTCTGGTCCCCAAGTTCCACAAGGATAACCATAAACGGGAATTGATTTATCACTTTCCCAAGCTTTTATTACTGGGTCTAAAAATTCCCAAGCACTCATTACCGCATCACCACGAGCAAAAAGGGTTGAATCACCTAACATAGAATCCAAAAGTAAACGCTCATAAGCAGAAGGCAGAAATTTATGCGGCAGATCGGAGTAATGAAAATCCATATTAACTGTCTGCACATTAAATCCACTACCGGGAATTTTCATCCCAATTTTCAATAAAATTCCCTCATCAGGTTGAATTCTAATAATCAATTGATTACTGCCACCGTTAACAGCTTCTTTTTGAAATAGAAAATGAGGAGTTGACTTAAAATGAATTACAGCTTCAGTAACTCGTGTTGGAAGTCGCTTTCCAGTACGGATGTAAAAAGGAATTCCACCCCACCGCCAGTTATCTATATAAAATTTAAGCGCTGCATACGTTTCAGTTTTTGATTCTGGATTAACCCCCTCTTCTTCACGGTAGCCCAACATTTTTTCACCTTTAACAGTTGAGTTAATATACTGTCCGCGAATAACAAATTTGTGAACATCCTTTTCGCTTATTTTTCTTATTGATTGAAACACCTTTTCGGTTTCATTTCTAATTGATTCCGAATCCATTGATGATGGCGGTTCCATTGCAATTAAACCCACAAGCTGCAGCAAATGATTTTGAATCATATCGCGCAAAGCCCCAGAGCCGTCATAATAACCTCCGCGTTTTTCAACCCCGATTGATTCAGCCGAAGTTATTTCAATGTGGTGAATATAATTTCTATTCCAAAGCGGTTCAAAAATTCCGTTTGAAAATCTTGTTACTAAAACATTTTGAACTGTCTCTTTACCAAGGTAATGGTCAATTCTATAAATTTGATTTTCATTCCAATTTTGCTTTAAAGAAGCATTTAATTCCTGTGCTGTTTCATGGTTATACCCAAAAGGCTTTTCAATTATAATTCGTTTCCAGCCATTGCTCTCATCGTTTAAACCTATTTTTGCCAAATTTTCTGGAATTATTGAATAAAGACTTGGTGGAGTTGAAAGATAGAAAATTACTTTTTCAGGGATGTCAAATTCGCTATTAATTTTATTTAATCTGGCTTTTAGCAAAAAAAATGATTCTGCAGATTTTGCATCAACGCTTTGATAACAAATAGTTTTTAGAAAATCATCAATCAGACTTTTATTTTCAGATTGAGCATATTTCTGAATCCCCTCTTTCATTTGGCTTCTAAAATTCTCATCGCCTAAATCAGATCGGCTAACGCCAATTATTGCATATTTTTCTGGAAGCAAATTTTGAACGAACAAATCATAAAGCGACGGAACCAATTTGCGTTTTGTCAAATCGCCCGAAGCTCCGAATATTACTATTATTTGATTTTCTGGTTTTCGCATTATCACTCAATTTTTTCTTTAGTTCTAATATAAATATTTTATTTGTGAATTTTAAGTCTAAAAAAGACATTTCCTCTTTATTTAACAATATTTGCAACAATTTCATCATAAATTAGTATCAAAAATTTATTATATCTAAATTTGGTCTATAAATTTAAATTACGATTATTCTTCATAGAAAATATAAAAATATGCGTTCAAATAAATTTAGAATTATTGCTCATCGTGGTTCTTCTTACCATGCTCCAGAAAACACAATATCCTCAGCAAAATTAGCAATGGAAGAAAATGCAGATGCACTTGAATTGGATATACATCTTACAAAAGACAATCAATTAGTTGTTATTCACGATTCAAATATAAAGCGAACTTCTGGAATTGATAAAAATGTAACAGATTTAACTTTACAAGAGTTAAAACAATATAATTTTGGATTGTGGAAAAACAAGAAATGGGAAAATGAGAGAATTCCAACACTTGAAGAACTTTTTAATATTGTTCCAAAAAGTAAAACCGTTTTTGTGGAAATAAAAAGCGGTCCCGAATGTTTAGTGGAAATTAAACAACTAATTGTAGATGGTAAAATTCAAGAGTCACAAATGGTTTTAATGGATTTCAATTTAGACACTGTTTTAAAAGCTAAATTAATGTTTCCAAATGTGGAAGTCCTTTGGCTTTACGAATTTGAAATGTTATCAACTCCAAAAGCAAAGCGAATTTTGCTCGATAATATTCTCAAAACTGCTGTTGAAAATAAAATTGATGGATTAAATATTGAAAACATCAAACAACTGGATTCTGCTTTTATTAAAAAAGTACACGATAATAGCTTAAAATGTTATTGCTGGACAGTTGATAATTGCAAGCGAGCAAAATATTTAATGGATTCTGGAATAGACGGAATTGCAACAAATAAACCTGGTTGGATGAAGTTAAAATTAAATATTTAATCTAATTGTTAGTTTAAATATCACTAAATAAATGCGTATGAAACAAATAATTATTGGAATTCACGGACTTGGAAACAAAACATCTGCCGAACAATTAAAAAAATGGTGGATGCAAGCAATTAACGAAGGATTGAATAATATTGGAAAATCTCGTACAAATATTCCTTTTGAAATGGTTTATTGGGCTGATATTATTCACCAAGAACCACTCGATGTAAATATAACTGATAAGTACAATCCTTTATTTGAAGATGAGCCCTACGTGAAAGGTGAATCTAAAGAACGTAAAAACGGTAGCAAAGTTCAAGAAAAAATTCTTAAATATATAGAAGAAGAGCTTGATAAAATTTTCTTAAATGAGGATTTAACTATTAATTTTAAGGGAATTACTGATATAATAATGCGCAAATATTTTGTGGATTTAGATATTTATTACAACGAAAATTCTCTTTCACCAAATAACAAAAATGGTTTCACAAAACAAAAAATTCAAAACCGACTTCTTTCCATTTTGCAAAAATATAATGAATATAAAATATTATTAATTGCACACTCAATGGGTTCAATTATTGCATTCGATGTCTTATCCAATCATTCCGATAAAATAAACGTTAATACTTATATTTCAATTGGCTCCGCACTTGGTTTACCTGTAATTATTGCTAGAATATTTGCGGAACAAAAAACCCAAAACGGGGAGATTAATAAACCAATTACACCAAATTGCATTTCTGGAAGTTGGTTTAATATGTCTGATAAATATGATAAAATTGCTATTGACCATACTCTAGCAGATGATTTTGCTCCAAATAGTTTTGAAATTGGAGCAACAGATATTTCCGTTTATAATAATTATGAAATAAATGGTAAAACAAATCCTCATAAAGCTTATGGATATTTACGAACTACAGAAATAGCAACAATTATTGACGCCTTCCTTGAACAAGAAGGAATAGATACGTTTTATCAGAAGTATAAAGCTTTTGCTAACATTATTTTAGAAGCATTCAATAAAATAAAAAAACTTTTTTGAGGGGCTACAAAATGAACCGAAGTGAAATGATTTCAAGAATTGATGAAAATAAAATTTGGGATATAATAATAATCGGTGGTGGAGCTACGGGAGTTGGTATTGCGCTTGATTCTGCATCTAGAGGCTACAAAACCTTACTTCTTGAAAAAGGCGATTTTGCTCAAGGAACTTCCAGCCGAAGCACAAAGCTAATACACGGTGGAGTTAGATATTTGCAGCAAGGTAATATTTCACTAGTGTTGGAAGCATTAAAAGAGCGTGGTATTTTGCGTAAAAATGCTCCTCATCTTGTTCACAATTTGCCATTTATTGTTCCAAATTACGATTGGTGGGAAGGTCCGTTTTATGGTATTGGAATGAAAATTTATGATATGCTTGCAGGCAAAGAAGGCTTTGGCAAATCGGAATTACTTTCAAAAGAGGAAACTTTGAAACATATTCCAACAATTGAAAAAGAAGGATTAAATGGTGGAGTTAGATATTATGACGGGCAATTTGATGATGCACGATTAGTAATAAATTTGGCTAAAACTGCTGCTGAACAAGGTGCGACAATAATCAATTATTTTCCAGTTTCGAGCCTAATTAATAAATCTGGATTACTAAAAGGCGTAATTGCAAATGATCTTGAATCTGGGAAAGAATATCAATTAGAAGCTAAAGTTGTTATAAATGCTACTGGACCATTTACCGATTCAATTAGATTAATGGATGATAAAAATTGCAAACCATTTATTAAGCCAAGTCAAGGAGTTCATATTGTTTTAGATAAATCCTTTTTGCCTGGTGATAGCGCAATAATGGTGCCTCACACAGATGATGGAAGGGTTTTGTTTGCAATTCCTTGGCATGATAAAATTATTGTTGGAACTACAGACACCCCAATTAAAAAAGCAGAAATTGAACCTACTCCGATGAAGGAGGAAATTGAATTTTTGCTTAAACACACTGCACGATATTTAACAAAAGATCCAACAAAGGAAGATGTGCTAAGTATGTTTGCTGGAGTTAGACCTTTGGTAAACAATCCGCAAGCAGAAAACACCGCTGCAATTTCACGTGAACATGTAGTGAGTATTTCAAAATCGGGACTTGTAACCATTGCTGGAGGTAAATGGACAACTTACAGAAAAATGGCTGCAGACACTATGGAACAGGCTATTTTGGTAGGTGGACTCGAAGAAAAGCCTTGTTTAACAGCTGGAATTCAAATACATGGATTTCATAAAAATGCTTCAACCTTTGGTGATTTAGAATCATACGGCTCAGATGCTCCAGATATACAGAATATTGTTTATAAAAATTCCGAACTTGCTGTTAAATTACACCCCAAAATGAATGCTATTGCTGCCGAAGTTCTTTGGGCTGTTCGTGAAGAAATGATTGTAAATATTGACGATTTTTTATCACGCCGCAGACGTTCCCTTTTATTAGATGCAAAAGCTTCAATTGAAATGGCACCAAAGGTTGCGGAAATAATGATGAAAGAACTCGGGAAAAATGAGAGATGGAAAGAAAAGCAAATTGTTAATTACACAAAATTGGCTAAGAATTATATTTTAAGTTAGCTAAAAATCAATGCTCTGTCTCTGCTTAATAAAAATAAGAATTAAATTTTTCTGTTAAGTTAAATCATTATTTTATGGTTGTCTTCGTTTTGTTCAAAACCAAGACTTGTGGAGGTGCCGGGAGTCGAACCCGGGTCCGGAATTACCGTTCAGAGAACGTCTACACACATAGTTAGTCTTTTAATCTTGTCCAATAATCTCTGAAAAACAAGATACTATTGAACCAGCTTGATTAAAGTTTCGCCTCAACTACTCAAGCTCTTGCTTTGGCTATCGTATCTAAGCGGCGTTTGTTCAAATTCTGATACGAGAGAATTTGGCAAACGAGTAGCTATCCTTTTGGGATTAAGCTGCTAATGCGTAATCGTAATTGTCGATTATATTTAAGTTACCGTCGTTTAGCGTGTCTACGGATAACACGGTGCGCAGTCCAAAGACTAAATAATCCCGTCGAAACCAATTTCACCCCCAAAATTTCAAATAACAAAAAAATAGTTTTTACTTTTGCCAAGTAACATCTGGCACATTGTTTATACTATTTTCATAACGAGCAAGAACAAATAACAAATCAGATAATCTATTTAAATAAATTAAATTAAGATTAGATATTTTTTCATTTTTGGATAGCAAAGTTACTAATCGTTCTGCCCTTCTGCAAACAGAGCGGGCAAAATGCAGAAAAGATGCACCCTTTGTACCACCTGGCAATATGAATTGTTTCAAAGGTTCCAGCTTCTCTTCAAATTTATCAATATTATTCTCAAGGTAGACTATATCTTCATCAACTAATTTAACAGTGTTAATTTCCTTTTTATCAAAAGGAGTAGCAAGTTGAGCACCAACAGTGAATAGTTTGTTCTGTATTTCGGTTAATAATAGATTCAAATCACTATTTTTAACTTCAGAATTTGCTATCCCTAAAGTTGAATTCAATTCATCCACAGTACCATAACATTCAACACGCAATGAATCTTTGGTTACTCTTTGTCCACCAAACAAACCAGTTGTGCCATCATCTCCAGTTTTTGTATATATTTTCATAATTATTTTATTTCACAGATGTTAATTTCAATTTCTTCATTTTTATTAGTTGCATAGTAATTATCACCATTCAACTTAAATTGGGCATCAACAAACCCAAGTCCAATAGGCGATTTTATCACATCCGCATTAGCATAACTTGTTATAATTCCAATATCTTTATTATTGCAATCAATAATAGTAATGGGAAGATTTGGAAATTTTATTTCGCTTTTAAATTTAATTTTCACAAGCCTTGTAAAGCTATCGTTACTAAATGTAATATTCTCGTGACCCATATAGTCTTTTTTCAAATTACTAATTTCAGAATCCAAATAAACTTCAGATGGGTTAACCGAGTCATTTAGTTCATTAGGCACAATGGGAATTCCATGTTCAATTCTAAAAATATTATAAGCATCTTCACCAACCATACCAAAGTCAAAAACGCTTTTATTTTCATTCATAATCTCTAATGTTCTAATAGCATTTTTTGAATCAACCACAATAATATATTTATTAATAACACCACAATCATCAATTTTAATTCCATGAATGAAAAAATTTTCAACTTGAACTCTTAAAACATTATTATCCTTTAGTTTATCAAATTTATCACCAAGAATTGTAGTAATATAAGAAGTGGCTTGACTACCAATCACTTCAAAAACAGAATATTCGTCACAAGCATTTGATATTGTAATATCATCCTTTATAATAAATCGCTTAATCCATCTAAACAATTTTTGTTCTTCTGTATTTGAGCCAATAAGCACAAAATAATCTTCAAATTTAATTAGAAGAGTTCTATCAATAATATTTCCTTCAAAATTTACAAAAAGAGTCTTAACCCATTGCAAAACTTTAAGGTCAATTATTCTATTTGTAGTTAGTCTGCGTAATAAAGACTCCGAATCCTTTCCGTGTATAAATATTTTACTATATCTGGATAAATCTCTTATTCCAACGCCATTATTTATTATGTTATATTCATTTTCAACTGATGAATATTTTCTAATTGAATTTTCATTATTAATTTCAATTTTATCAAATTGAGATTTATAGTAATTATATAATTCTATTTTGTTTTCCATAATTTTAATCAATAATGCCTAAACCAACGTTTATTAAATTTTGTAATATATAAGCTTTTCGTTGTATCCCAATAAAATGGTATTGAATCTCTAATTCTAATTGAAAGAGAATCTTCCCAGAATCTAAATTCCCAATAATCAGGGTAGCGGTCGTCATCAACTTTTGTTAAAGTTCTTTTATGAACCAACCCAACGTAAGTTTCCATTAAGTGAGGTTTTTTTTCAATTCCATCAACTAAAAAGAAATTGTAATTTCTATGGCCTGATATTATTCCGTCCTCGTAATTTAATTCAACATACATAATATTTTTAGGCTTCCAGTTTTTCAAAGTCATTCTATTAAAACCACCATGAATTGGAACTTCCGACTCCCAAATTTGCTTAAATGAAGAATCTTTACGGCATTCATAAAGCGTTAAATAGAAAAATGCGGTACCCAATTTTGTACTATCCAAATTAATAAAACTTGATTCGTAGCCAATAACATTTTTAGGTTCAATTAATCGTTCGCCTTCTTTAGATTTCGCAATTACAGCAAATATATATTGGTTTTTTTTTCTTTTATCTGCGTAATAAATTACTGCAGCTTTAGGTACACTATATGTAAAAGTCTTATCAAACTCTACTAAATAAGTCCCAACACTATCTTGATTAAGAATATATTCCTTAAGAGACAATGTATCGCAAGGATTGTCATTGTTTCTTTTTTGCTTTTTTTCCATTTCAATATTGTAACGTCTAATTGATTCATCTTTACTTGGTGAATCTTCTGCTTGCTCATCAGACATTTGGTTACAACTTACAAATACCAAAGCAAGAAATAACAAAAACAATCTAACCATTTTCATTTTGTCCTCAATCAATAAATAATTATTTATTTCGAATATTCATCAAGAAAGTAAATTGAACTTAAAATTCCACGTTCAAAATTCTTAATCAAAAAATGTTCGTTGGGTGAATGAATATTATCGGTTTCTAAACCAAGACCCATTAAAACTACTGGTGCTTTTAGTTGTTTTGAAAATTCAATAACAATAGGAATTGAACCTCCTTCTCTTGTAAAAACAGTCTCCTTGCCAAAGGCTTTAGAAACAGCTTTTGCGGCAGCTTCAATTGCTTTATCGTCAAGCGACATAACTATTGGATGCCCGCCATGTAGATCTTTCACTTTAATTTTAACGCTTTTAGGTGCTAAGGATTTTACATATTTAGTAAATAATTTTGCAATCTCTAATGGATTTTGGTCAGGAACAAGACGCATACTAATTTTGGCGCTTGCTTTTGAAGGAAGCACTGTTTTAGCACCTTCGCTAGTAAAACCACCAATAATTCCATTACAATCAAGTGTTGGGCGTCCAGAAAGTCTTTCCAATGTAGAATAACCACTTTCACCTTGCAATTCATCAACACCATATTCTTTCATTAATTCAACATCAGAAAAATTTAGTTTTTTGTAATTTTCTCTGTCTTTTCTAGTAAGTGGTTTTACATCTTTATAAAAATCGGGGATAGTAATTTTTCCGTTTTTATCCTGAAGCTTAGAAATTATTTTTGCCAATTCATTTATTGGATTTGCAATTCCACCACCAAAACTGCCAGAATGCAAATCACGATTTGGACCTGTAACTTCAATTTCCATATAAGCCAATCCACGCAAACCATAGTTAATTGTTGGCACTCCTGGAGCATACATACTAGTATCTGAAATTAAAACTGCATCACATTTCAATAATTTTTTATTCTTTTTCAAAAATTTATCCAAGTTCTCGCTACCAATTTCTTCTTCACCTTCAATTAAAAATTTTACATTTAATGGAAGCTCCCCTTTTGTTTTTAAATATGCTTCAACACTTTTAATGTGCACAAAATTTTGACCTTTATTATCATCGGCACCACGAGCAAATATTTTCCCCGCTTTTATTACTGGGTCAAAAGGATTATTTTTCCAAAGCTCTATTGGATCAACTGGTTGAACATCATAGTGTCCATAAATTAAAACTGTTGGTCTGCCTGGGGCTTTCATCCATTCAGCATAAACAATTGGATGTCCATCAGTAGGAAATAGTTTTACTTCTGTCATACCCGCATCTTTAAGTTTTGACGCAACAAATTTACTGCAATTATCAATATCGCCTTTGTGACTTTCTAAAGTTGAAATACTTGGTATTCTTAAATACTCTTTTAACTCTTCTAAATACTTTGTTTTATTGTTTTTTGTATAATTAATAATCTCTTTCATTCTACTTCCTTGTATTGCTTGAATAATTTAATTTTAGTATATAATTTACACTTATTCTTGGCTTCTTTCAAGATTCTTATTTCAAATGATAAATTTCCGTAATACAAAAACTTACAAATTTGCAATTTATTGTTCATTCAATTTGGATTTATTTAACTTCGTAAATAATTTGCTATAATAATTTTAAATTAAACTATTAAATTTTCCTATTGAAAATTTTTAACATACATTTCATAATTACTAATAGATATGTATTTTAGCATTTCAACTTAATAAAATCGAGTTATTTAATAATTTTGAGAAAAATATTTTTATATATCCTTATTCTTATTTTACCAATTTTAATTACGGCGCAAGTTCCAAGTGATTCTTTAAATTTTGTAAAATCACGATATTCTTCGCCGTTATTAAGTTCTAATTTTGAAAAACAATTACAAACTTTTAATTTTAGTCAAAAATTTATTTATGGCAAACAAATGGAAGACCTATTTATAGGGGTTAACCAGACGTTTAATTCAACAATTATTAAATCTACAACAATAAGTGTTAGAGACAATGCATTCTTCTCAGTTCTTGGGCAGTATGATTTCTCAAGTTACTTATCCGTTGGGTCTGCTGTAAATTATAATGTTTATGCAGATGATAAACAGTTAGCTATTAATAATACATCTGTTTTTAATTCTACTGCTTACTTAAAATATTTTCCAATACAAAAATTGAATTTTACCCCTTTCGCTGGGCTATCACAAAATGAACAAATTGGTATTACAAATAGTGGCCCAATTTATGGACTTGAAGCATTATTGGATAATTATAGTTTTAATGAATTCGATTTATTTTCAGAGTTCAAATTCCAAATTGAAGACATTACACCAAGAAAAAATCAGATAATAAATTTGAACTTTAATCTCGATAAAACTTTCGATAACTCTTATCGGAATGAATTATTTGGATTATATTCTGAACAGCGAAACGATTTCTACTTTAGAACAGATTCACTTACAATGGCTGAATTTAATATTTCAAAAAATATTCAAAGTAGAACCGAACGTAGATATGCAATAATTGATAAGTTAAGTATGGCTACTTCTGTTAGTGGACTTACAATAAACATTGATGGAGGTATTGATTGGAGAACTATTGATAGAGATACAAGATATATTTCAACATCAAGTATTAACAACTCTAATTTTGATACTCAGGTTGAAGAATTTAAAATGAATTTTTCTTCATCACTACAATATAATAGTCAGTGGCTAAATAGTATTTTTAGAATAAGTATTGCTAATAGAGAAGAAAAACATAAAGCAAAATTTATTTCTGGTGCAAGTGAAATATTATTTGAAAAAGGAGATGAACAAGAAAAACGAAAGAATAATAACGGTAATCAAATTACTCTCTCAGGTGAATCTGTTTTTTCCTTAACACAAGTTGATAAAATTTCAATGAGTATATTTCACAGAAAGTTAGTTTATGATACACAGAGTGAGTTAAATTTTGATGATAGAGACGAACTGTTAACAATGTTTGAAATAAAATATTTTAGAAATATGACTCCCTTTTTTGATTTATTCACTGGACTTCAAGGAAGCATAAACAAAACAGTTTATATCTTAAAGGAAAGAAGTGCTAATAAT
Organism: Ignavibacteriales bacterium CG18_big_fil_WC_8_21_14_2_50_31_20; assembly: GCA_002786785.1. Classification (GTDB taxonomy): domain Bacteria; phylum Bacteroidota; class Ignavibacteria; order Ignavibacteriales; family Melioribacteraceae; genus 1-14-2-50-31-20. The sequence goes on from PCUD01000094.1 coordinate 12,882, forward strand.
AATGTGTTTCGAGTTCTTAAATTAATTGCTGGTGGCGATATACACATGCAATATCTTTCATCGAAAAATAGCGCTGAAGTTTCTGCTAATTATACCGTTTATGATTTCGAAGATTTAAATCCAAACCTAAAAAGCTTTTCTTATCGTCAATTAACTTTACGTGATTCAACTTCATTAAAATTATATAGGACTACTTATTTAAAATTTTTAGGGTACATTAAATTTTCTGAACAAGGTGATTTTAATTGGAAAGATTTTGCAAACAATCCAGTTAGATATTTAGATGAAAGATTTGCTGAATCTACTATTGAATTTAGATTTAAGCATTTATCATTTGCTTTTGGAATACGTCACTTTTCACTATCAACATATTTATACGACGATAAAAACATTAAAACCATAAATACAATTTATAACAGTTCTGCCCCATTGTCTATTATAACTTATTCTATTTCGAATAAACTTGATCTTAGTTTTAGAGGATGGTACGAGTTTATAAATAATGAAACGAATCAGAATAATGAATTAGCAAATATGATACTCAAATTAAATTGGAATTTTTAATATTATTTTAATACTTGAAAAGATATTAAGTTTTTACCTATTTTTTGTACTACTAAACAAAAGTATGCACATAAACATAAAATTTTTATTGATAATTAAATGCTAAATAAATCATATCAAAAAATTATAAATAGTGACCCAAATCTTATTCCAGAAGTTAATGATTTTATTTTCGAAATACTTAATCCATTAAAAATTGATAATGATTTGTTGGCAAATTTAAATCTTGCAATTTCTGAAGGACTTTCAAATGCAATTGTTCACGGCAATAAACTTGACCCCAAAAAAAATGTTGTAATCACATTAAAGTGTTTTGAAGATAAAATTGAAGTGAGTATTAAAGATAACGGAAACGGTTTTAATCCCAATGAAGTTCCCGACCCCACAAATCCAGAAAATTTATTAAAAGATAGTGGACGTGGAATCTACATCATGAAGTCCTTTATTGAAGAAGTTAAATACAATTTTTTTGATGATGGGACTGAACTTATGCTTGTTTTCAAATTGAGATGATTTTTTATAAAAATATTATTTACATGATTATTAATTCGATTATATTTATTTTATAAATACAATTACATATTTAATTAAATATTAGTGGAGATTAAAATGGCTAGAAAAAAAATTGCACTTATTGGTGGTGGACAAATTGGTGGAGTTCTTGTGCAACTAATTGCATCACGTCAATTAGCAGATGTTGTCCTTTTTGATATTGTTGAAGATTTGCCACAAGGCAAAACCCTCGATATTGCTGAGGCCTCTAGAATTGATGGTTTTGACGTAAAGGTTAGCGGTACAAACACCTATAAAGATATTGCTAATTCAGACTTGGTTATTGTTACGGCTGGCTTGCCACGAAAACCTGGAATGAGCAGAGATGATTTATTAACTACTAATGCAAAAATTATGAAATCCGTTGCAGAAGGCGTTAAAGAATATGCCCCTAACTCAGTTGTTATTATTATCTCAAACCCACTTGATGCAATGGTAACACTTTTCCAAAAAGTTTCCGGATTTCCGCACAACAGAGTAATTGGGCAAGCCGGAGTTCTTGATTCTTCTCGTTTTGCTTCTTTTATTGCATGGGAACTTGATGTTGCCGTTAAAGATATAAATGCAATGGTTCTTGGCGGACACGGAGATACTATGGTTCCATTGGTGCGTTATGCTAATGTAAATGGTGTTCCAGTCATGGAATTACTTGAGAGAAAATATAATGATGCTTCAAAGGCAAAAGAAGTAATGAATGCAATGGTTGAGCGTACTAAAGCAGCTGGTGGTGAAGTAGTAAAATTATTAAAAACTGGGTCAGCTTTCTATTCCCCAGCTTCTGCAGCAATTCAAATGGCAGAAGCAATTCTTGGTGACCAAAAAAGAGTTTTAGCAACATGCGTTTTCCTTAATGGCGAATACAAAGTTAATGGTTATTACGTTGGAGTTCCTGCTGTTCTTGGAGCAAATGGCTGTGAAAGAATTCTTGAAGTTACATTAAATGAAGAAGAACAAGCTGCTTTTGATCATTCTGTAAATGCTGTTACTACACTTTGTGCAGATATGGAAAAGTTAGGTTTCTAAATTAACTTAAAGCAAACTATTTTATCCTCCAAGGTTTTATTTCTTTGGAGGATTTTTTATATACAATATGTTAGATAACAAAATCGAGTTTTTAAAGTTCAAGCCATCATAAAAGCAACAATAAATACAAGGAATTGCATTTAAAACAAAAAAAACCTTCCAAAAGGAAGGTTTTTTTACAAACTTTGAGAAAAGAGACTAAGCAGCATCATAAACACTTATAAATCTTCTATCATCTCTTTTTCTTTCAAATTTCACAAAGCCATCAATTAGAGCAAAAAGAGTATCATCGCCACCACGTTTTACATTTTGACCTGGATGAAACTGAGTTCCTTTTTGTCTAACTAAAATAGAACCAGCAGTAACTTTTTGACCACCAAATCGTTTAACACCTAGATACTGTGGATTACTATCACGACCATTTCTTGACGACCCTTGACCTTTTTTATGAGCCATTATTACCTCCGGTTAAGCTATTTTTGTTACTTCAATTCTTGTTAATTGTTGTCTGTGACCATTTTTCTTTTGATAACCTTTTCTTTTCTTCTTTTTGAAAACAATCAATTTGTCATCTTTTAAATGTTCAAGGACTTTAGCAGTTACTTTCATTCCGTCAATAGTTGGTAAACCAACTTTAGTTTCCTTGCCATTATTGTAAAGAAGAACTGATTCAAATGATACTTCTGTATCAACATCGTTTCCTAATCTTGGAACATAGTATTTTCTATTCTCTTCAACGTTAAATTGTTGTCCAGCTATATCAACAACTGCAAACATTAATTCCTCCAACTCTTAAAATATTCGAATAGTAAATTTAGTAAAAACAATAAATTAAGTCAATTTATATTTATAACACTTATCACGATTTCTTTTTTTAATTTTGCCATACTTTATAATTATGGAATTTCTAAAAATGTTTATCCTAGCATTAATTGGTGCAATAATTCCAATGTCAATATATCTATATTTTCTTTGGAAATTTGATAAAAACGAACCAGAACCAATAAAATTTGTTATATATCATTTTTTATATGGTGCAACAATTGCAATAATTTTAGGCATAATTGGTAGCAAAATAATTTCTATTCCACTAAATTTTATATTTACAGAAGATACAAATAATTTATTAACAATTATTTTAGTAGCGCCTTTTGTTGAGGAAATAGCAAAAGCAACTCTTTTGTTCAAAACTATCAAAAGTAAAAATTTTGATAATTTAACTGATGGATTGATATATGGTGGAGCAATTGGTTTAGGTTTTGGTATGACCGAAAATTTTCTTTACTTTATCGCTTTTAGCGAATCATTTGGTGATTTTTTGCCTCTCTTTATACTACGAACAAGCTTTTCGGCTGTAATGCATTGTTTTTCAACTGCTTCTGTTGGTGGATTAATGGGTTTATCTAAATACTCATCAAATTTAAAGCTAATTTTTATTTCTGTTTTTGCATTAATAGTTGCAATGCTTATTCATTTTACTTGGAATTTTAGTATAATTTTAGAAAACACATTTTTTATTGGAATAATTTTTATAATAATAGTCTCTTTCCTTTTTTTTCTAACTTATTATTTTTCACTAAAATATGAATACAGTATTATTAATAAAGAATTGAAAAATGAAATTCCAGACAATTTATTATCAGTTATATCATCAGCTAATAAATTCAAAAAAGGATGGTTTACACAACCATATCAAAATATTTTTATCCAAAAAGCTACTTTATTAGCTTTTAGAAAGCATCAAGTTGATATTAGTGACAATAATAATGAACTTTACAATAATGAAATATTACAATTAAGAATTGATATTGCAGAACTTCTTAAAAGTTATAAAAAATTAAATTAAAATAATGGAAAAAATTGGAATATTTGGAGGAACTTTTGACCCAATTCACCTTGGGCATTTAATTACGGCCCGTTCAGTAAAGGAGATTAGAAATTTATCTCAAATAATTTTTATTCCGGCAAATACTTCCCCATTAAAGCAAGATATTAAGTCAGCATCGCCAAAACATAGATTTGAAATGACTAAATTAGCAGTTGAGGATTATAATGATTTTAGTGTTAGCGATTATGAAATAAATAATAGTGACATTTCGTATTCTATTAATACAATAAAATATTTTAAAAATTTGTATAAGAATATTGAGCTTATAATTGGGTACGATAATTTTTTAGTTTTTGATAAATGGTACAAATGGGAAGAAATTCTTGAATTGGTTAATGTTGTTGTGCTTAAACGTTTCTTCGAAAATCCAGAACAAGGCAAAATGAAATTAACAGATTTTATTTTTGTAGATAGCCCAACAATTCAAATAAGTTCCACAGTTATTAGAAAAAGGTGCTCCAATAATTTACCAATCGATTTATTAGTTACACCCAAAGTGCTTAATTATATTAAACAGAACAACATTTATATGGGACGAAATGACATTTGATTCAAATATACTTTCTAATTTTTCCACTACTAATAAGAGATTAATAGCTAGGATTATTTCTACTGTTGAATCTGGGAATGAAATATCAATCCAAATATTAAAGTTGTTATATAGCAAGACAGGAAATGCTTTTCGTATTGGAATAACTGGTCCTCCAGGAGCTGGAAAATCAACAATAACAAATCAAATAACAAAGCATTTTCTATCGTTAGGTAAATCGGTTGCTATTATAGCCGTTGATCCAACAAGTCCTTTTTCTGGTGGGGCTTTGCTTGGAGATAGAGTTAGAATGAACGACATTGGTATGCTTGATAATGTTTATATTAGAAGTGTTGCCACACGAGGTAGTTTAGGTGGTTTAAGTCAGAAAGCAATTGATATTGCAGACGTTTTGGATGCAGCCGGATTTGATTATATAATTTTTGAAACGGTTGGTGTTGGTCAATCAGAACTTGATATTGCGAAAATTGCACATACAACAATTGTAACTCTTGTTCCAGAATCTGGCGATGCAATTCAAGCTATGAAAGCTGGGCTAATGGAAATTGCTGATTTGTTTGTAATAAATAAATGCGATAGACCAGAGGCAAGTAAAGCTTTTTCTTCTCTCCAATCCTCTTTGCAATTACGAAATTTTTCAAGCTCCGATTGGCAACCGCCAATAATAAAAACGAGTGCAATTTCAAATATTGGAATTACAGAATTAGTAAAAAGTATTTTTGAGCATAGAAAATATTGTTCAAATAACCCAAACTGTTTAAAAAACAGAATTGAATACACAAAAGAAAGAATTATTACAATTATAAGTGAACTTGTTAAAAAGGAAATGTTTACTAACAATTTAGTTGTTACAAACGAAACAATTGAAGAAGTAATTAGTGGAAATCTTTCTCCATATATTTTAGCCGAACAGATTTTAAGTAATTATAAATCTAATTTTATCAACAATGATAATTCAAATAACTCATTACATTAAGATTTTTTTTATTAAATTTGTGACAATATACATGGATTAAAATATGATTACAGAGTTTATTATAGAAGAAATTGATGATAAGATTATCATAAGAGTTCAATTGGAGAGAGCTACATTAAGTAAAGCAACTCTATTTAGAGAAACCGTTGAAAACATAATTGATTCTGGGAAACATAAATTAATTGTAGATTGCAGAAATGTCTCATTTATGGACTCAACTTTTTTAGGCTCTTTGGTTGTTTCATTAAAAAAAATGAATGCAAAAAATGGAAATTTTTTATTAGTTTTTAGCGATAAAAGTTCCTTAGTTTTAACAATGTTGGAATCGACTAAAATGATTAAAATCTTTACAAGCTTTTACTCTCTTGAGGATGCTTTCAATTATTTAGATACAAAATAATTTCTATTTAAACTAGTATAAATTTTTACAACTAAATATTTTAGGTTTTTATTAATGCAACACGACTATGAAAAATTATTAATCCAATCTGCAAAGCAAGAAAAGAAAAATGCTTATAGAGAATTGTGTAGTATAAACCTAAAAAAAATTTATAATATCTCTGTAAGATTTTTGCTAAATGAAAAGGTTGCTGAAATAATTACACAAGATATTTTTATTGAAGCTTGGGATAATCTTAAATTTTTAAGAGACGATCAATCTTTTGACATTTGGTTAAAAAGTATTGCCATTTACAAACTTTTAGATGAAATTAGAACCAAAAAGCTAAAAGATAGATTAATTGAAGAAAATGTAATTTTTGACAATGAAAAAGAAATTGTCAGTGATGATAAATTAGAGAATATAATTCTCTCTCTTCCCGAAAGAGAAAGAATTTCTTTTATTTTACATGATATCGAAAAATACACTTATGAAGAAATCGCAGATTTTTTCGCCGATTTAACAAAAGAAGAAATAAAAAAAATGATTCGTGAAACTCGAAAAGAAATTATAAGTTCAAACAATTATGTTTAGTGAAAAAGAAGAAATATTACTCCATAATTATTTTGACAACTTACTATCAAAGGATGAACAAACTGAATTTGAGGATTGTTTGTTGGATAATATTGATCTAGCAATGGAACTTGGAAAGCTAAAAAATCTTCAAAGGAATTTAAATAATCTTCCAAGTAATTTTAATCCTCCCGATGTTGTTATTGAAAATATTATCAACTCATTATTAAATCAAAATTTAGCTAATAAGAATATAGATTCTAAACAGTCGAAACAAAATGCAAAACTTACCCAGGAAAAGAAAAAAATTAAAAGAAAACTTAGACCAAAAACAAAATATAGATTGAAACAAGCAGCGCTTATTTCTGTCATTGTATTTTTTATTGTTGCTTTAGTTCTAGGTTACTTCTTAATTGTTAAAAATAGTAAAACTACGCCATGGAAAATAAATAATACAAATTTGGAAGCTACCCAAACAAATAACAATACTTCAACTGAAAAGCTTGAAGAAAATTCTATTTTTGAGACAAAAGAAGGTGACAATTTTTTAATTTTAATTGAAAACTCTGGAACAATGAATCTTTATGGTAGAAGTAAAATTAAGGTTTTAGTTGGTACAAAGTCTTTAAATTCAATTTCTTATTATTTTGGAAATCTAAATTTTAATCCCGACTTAAATAATAAATTATTTGAGGTAAACTACAACCAAATTCAAATGCAGAGCATAAATTCAAATTTTTTGATTTCATCAAACGCTGAAAATCCTCTTGTTAAGATTTTATCTAATTTTATTTTCCTTAAATCCGGAGGAGTTGAATTTAAAATTCCATCAAATCATAGTTTTTATTTTGTTGCTGATAATTCTATTTCAATTCCAACAAATAATAATTCTTCGGAAGAATTCATTAAGTTAATTTCCTCATATTCTTTGACAAAAAATGATGTTTTGTTATCAAAAATAATTAAAAGTGCCACTAAACAAGAATCCTTTACACTATTTTTTATGCTTAATCAAGTTACCCCCGAGTATAGAGAATTGATTATTGAAAAATTGAAACAAATTGTCCCTCTCCCTTCTTCCATTGCAAAAGAAAGTATTTTGTTTCTTGAACATTCTTCGTTAAATATTTGGTGGGAACAAATATACATTTCCACAATCTAGTTTTTAATTTCACCTATTACACAAATAAATCTTTTTCGCATAATTTGATTATATTTGCTCTTAAAATATAAATTGGTGTAAATAATTTGAAAATATTAGTTTGTAACGATGACGGCATTAGTTCTGTTGGAATAAGTGTATTAGTAGAAGAATTAAAGAAAATTGGAGATGTAATTGTTGTGGCACCTTCAACAGAGCAAAGTGCTGTTGGGCATTCAATTACGATGAAATTCCCACTTAGAGTTAAAGAATATTTTGTTAACGGAAATCTATTTGGTTATGCTGTTGATGGAACTCCGGCCGATTGCATAAAAATGGGCATAAAAAATATTCTGCATCAAAAGCCAGATATTGTCATTTCTGGAATAAATAATGGTTCAAATGCTGCAATAAATGTAATTTATTCTGGAACTGTTTCGGCTGCACGCGAAGCAGCAATAATGGATGTGCCCTCAATTGCAATATCAGTTGCTTCGCATAATCCAAATTATTATGAATATGCTGCAAAATTGGCAAGTAATTTGGCTAAACTTGTTTGCAAAAATAAACTGAGAACCGGAACTTTGCTGAACGTTAATGTCCCCGATCTTCCAGAGAATGAAATTAAAGGGGTCTTATTAACCAAGCAGGGTTTAACAAAATGGGAAGACTGTTACGAAGAGCGCCTTGACCCTTATGGGGTAAAGTATTATTGGTTAACTGGCAATATGGATTATCAAGATATAGACATTGACCGTGATGTAATTGCAATTAATAATGGATATGCTTCAATTACCCCAATTCATTTTGACTTAACAGATTATTTGATGTTTGATAAAATGAAAAACTGGGATTTAAACTCTCTAAGCAATCTTGAAGTTTAACAAATTTTAATATGACTTTAGAAAACATTGATTTCACTATTAGTATAAATTATCTAATTCTTACAATACTTATAATTTTAGGAATTGGATACACTTATTTTAGCTATCGTTTTACAATTCCTGCAACATCAAATTCTATTAAAGCACTATTAATTTTTCTGCGTGCCCTTGCTTTATCACTATTAATTATAATTATTTTTGAACCGATTTTAATAATTAACTATCTTCAAAAAAATAGCCCAATAAATTTATTATTAATTGATAATTCATCTTCAATTGTTAATAAAGACAGTTTAATGCGAAGCGAAAACGTTAATCAATTTATTACTGACTACAAAAATAAAGTTAATGAACATATCAAAATTGGTACTTTTGGAAAAGACATAAAATTTCTGAACAACATTGAAAAAATAAACTTACCATTTAATGAAACTTCAACAAATTTTGAAAAAATTGCACCCTTTATTCATTCTCTAAAAGAAAATATTGCTTCAATCACTTTGGTTTCAGATGGAATAATTACAGAAGGATCAAATTCAATTAATGACTTGGAAAGACTGAATATTCCAATATTCACAATAGCCGTTGGTGATACAACTCGGCAATCAGATATTTCAATTGCAAAAGTAGATTTCAATAAACGGATTTACAAAAACACTAAAACTGAAATAAACGCTGTGGTTTCAAATCTTAATTTTGCAAATAAAAATGTACTTGTCACCTTGTTTGATAAATCTGGACTAATATCGCAGAAACAGATTAAATTAGATGAGTTTGGAATAAATAATATCAGTTTTGAATACGAAGCGATTGAAATTGGCAAGCAAAATTTATCATTAAAGGTTTCTGAATTAAAGAATGAAATAACTTACGAAAATAATAAATTTCCTTTTGTAATTGAAGTTTTAGATGACAAAACAAATGTATTACTTATATCTAGTTCACCATCCAACGATTTATCTTTTATTATTCAATCGTTGTCAAAAAATGAAAACATTAGATTGAATAAAATAATCCAAATTGGAGATGATAAATTTTCTGATAACGTTAAAGATGCAAAAATAATTGATAGTGCCGATGTTATTATTATGCTCAACTTTCCATCTAACAAAACACCACAAAATTTAATCAATGTTGTTTTTAGTAATATTAGGACAAAAAATACGCCATATTTTTTAATTGTCTCTGAATTAACAGAACTAAATAGATTAATTAGTTTCAAAAATCTTTTGCCTTTCCATCATAAAAATGGACAAAAAGATTTCCCACTAATCCAACCAGAGGTTATTTCGGAAGGTAATGGAATTATTAAAAACACTTATGATTGGCAAAAATTAGCCCCAATAAGAATTGGAAAAACAAAAATTGAGGCAAAGGATAATTCCTCAATTTTAGTAATTGGAAAGCTAAAAAATGAGCAAACCCAAATTCCAATTCTAATTACTCAAAAAGCTGCCACTTCAAATAGAATTGTTTTAAATGGATTTAATTTTTGGAAATGGAAATTGCAGCCACAAACAGAACTCCAAAATTTATTCGATTCATTTATTAACAATTCGATAAAATGGTTATCAACTAAAAAAACTGAATTAATTTATATTTCAACAACCAAAGATGTTTATAATGCCTCCGAAAATATTGAATTTATTGCCAATGTTTACGACGAAACTTCAACTCCAATAAATGATGCAATAGTTGATATTGAAATTTCTTCTGACAATTTTCAAGAGAACTTAAAATTAAATCCTTCAAAAAATGGAGTATACAATGGAGGCATTAATATTAATAGATCAGGAAGTTTTAATTATAAAGGAAAAATTACATTAAATAATGGACAGATTAAATATAAAACTGGTAAATTTTTAAAATCAGAAACAAAACCTGAAAATATTAACTTTGTTTTAAATAGTAATTATCTTAAATTTATTAGCTATTATTCGAGTGGAGAGTCCTTTTTTATAGACAACTACTCCGATTTATTCTCAAGAATTGAACAAAACCAGATGATTAATACCAATGATAAAATAATTTCAATAAAATATGAATTGTGGAATGAAAAATGGATTTTAGTTTTCATCATATTAGTAATTGCTGTTGAGTGGACTATTAGAAAAAAAATAGGAATGCTTTAATATAATGGAGGTTTAAATGAATTATTTAGAATGGGATGATAGTTCGGTTGTAAATCATGCAAAAATTGATAGAGAGCATAAAAAAATGGTTTTGGATGTAAATAAACTTTATAATTACTTACGATCCAACAAAACCGAAAAAGCAAATAAATTAATGGTTAAAATTCTTGATGATTTGAAACAGCATTTTGAAACTGAAGAATCTTTAATGTTAAAGAGTAAAATCCCTCAATATATTTCTCATAAATTAGAGCATGAGCGTTTTCACAAAAAGATAAAAGATCTTTTATCAAAAGTAGAAGCTGGTAAAGAGACATTAACAATCGACCACCTAAAAGTTGTTAAAACTTGGTTTTTTAATCATTTGGATTTTAAAGATAGACCTTTAGCTAATTTTTTAACTGAACATAATATAAAATAGTTTTTTAGCTAATGCTTTTTATTGCTAATTTTCTCGATTTTATTTCTCCACGATTTTGTACTTCGTGCAACCAAAAGTTAACTATAAATGAAAAGTTTATTTGTGAAATATGTTTTTCAAAAATTAGCGAACTAACAGAACAAGAAATTATTAGTGAATATGAACGTAAATTTAGCAAGTCTAATTTAGTAGATAATTATACTTCCCTATTCAAATTTGAAGAAAAAAGCAATATTCAAGATTTAATTCATGCTTTAAAATATAACCAAAAATTTAAGATAGGAATTTTTCTTGGTGAAATTTTAGGGCAAAAGAAAAAGAAAGTTTTGAATAGTTGGCAAATTGATTTAATTATTCCCATTCCATTATTTCATCTAAAAAAAATTGAACGCGGATACAATCAAGCAGAATATATTGGAAAGGGATTAATGAAAAGTTTAGGATTGAAACTTGATAACTCAATTGCAAAAAGGGTTAAAAACACTCAATCGCAAACCAAATTAAATAGTAATGAACGTGCTGAAAATATGAATGAAGCTTTTTCAATAAAAAACAAAAAAAGAATTGAAGGAAAAAATATTTTAATTGTAGATGATGTAATTACAACTGGAATAACTGTGCTAGAACTTGCTAAAAAGTTAAAAGAATATGGAGCTGCTAAAGTTTATTGCCTATCAATAGCAACTCCATTAATTTCACATACTATCGGGAGCAGTAACGCCCAAAATTGATAAACCATTTTTTAGTACAATTTGAGCAGCTTGTACCAATGAAATACGCGCTTCGGCTAATCTAACCTCTGAACCTAAAATTCTACATTCTGTGTAAAAGCGATGAAAACTTGCAGCAAGTTCTTCCAAATAATTTGCAATTCTGTGAGGCTCATAATTTTCGGCACTATACAGAACTTCGTTTTGAAACTGATGTAATTTTTTCATTAAATTAATTTCAGCTTCTGTATTTAATAAATTGAAATTTACAAATGAAGCGTGTAAATCTTGTTCAATTGTAACTCTCAAAATAGATGAAATTCGTGCATGTGCATATTGCAAATAAAATACTGGATTTTCCTCCGATTGCTTTTTAGCCAAATCGATATCAAAATTTAGATGACTTGAAAGACTTCGCATATTGAAAAAATATCTAACTACATCTTTTCCAACAGATGCGGTAAGCTCGTCGAGCGTAATGTAGTTTGCTTTTCTTGTTGACATTTTTACAACTTCACCCTTTTCCAAAATTGTAACAAATTGGTGAATTAAAACATCAACTTTTTCCGCATCAAACCCAAGCGCTTTAATTCCTGCTTTTACATCAGGAAAAGTTGCATTATGGTCCGAGCCAAAAACATCGATAATTAAATCATATCCTCTATTGAATTTTGTAATATGGTAAGCTATATCAGGCAAACGATAAGTTGGCTCGCCCGTTGATTTTACTATTACCTTATCTTGTTCATTTCCAAGTTCTGTAAGTTTCAACCAAATTGCATCATCTTTTTCGTAAGATAAATCTTTTTCTTTAAATTGCGCAAGAACATAATCAATTTTACCTTCTTCGTATAGTGAATTCTCGTTATAAAATATTTTCATTTTTATATCAAGATTTTCTAAAGTTGCTTTAATTTCCTTAAATATTTCCGTTTCTGCTTTACTTTTGAAAACTGTCTCATCTTTTTCAGAAAGCAACTTATCCCCAAATTCATCAATTAAAAGTTGAGCAATTTCTTTAATATATTCACCCTGATAATATTCTTCAGGAAACTCAACAGTTTCACCAAGCAAAGCCTTATAGCGTAGCTGAACGGACTCACCAAGCACACGCATCTGTCTGCCAGCATTATTAAAATAATACTCCCTATCAACATCGTAGCCAACTGATTCGAGCAAATTTGCTACAGTATCGCCAATTACAGCATTTCGTCCATGCCCAACTGTTAATGGTCCAGTAGGATTTGCAGAAACAAATTCAACATTAGCCTTTTTTCCAAAGTATTTTTTGGAAGTTCCAAAAGCACTTTTTTCTTCATTTATTTGAGAAATTATTTTTGACAAGAAAATTGGAGTAAAAGTGAAATTGATAAAACCTGGACCAGCAATTTCAATTTTTTCAATAATGGTTGAATCATAGTTTAAGTTTTCAATAATTTCGTTAGCTATTTCACGTGGATTTTTCTTCAACTCTTTTGTTAAAATCATTGCAATGTTAGTTGATAAATCGCCATGTCCTTTTTGATTTGGAATGGTAAAAAATGCATTATTGATTTTTAGGTAATCTAATTTGTTTGATGCATCCTCAAATAAGGTTTTTAAATAATCTTTCAATTAATCTCCAGTAATATTTTATTTATCTTCCAATTCATCGTGAACAATTTCAATAGGTGCATCGCCCCAAAGTTTTTCGAGATTATAGAACTCACGAGCATCTTTTTTAAATACATGGACAATAACATCAAAATAATCGAGTATAACCCAATTTAAAGTGTTATATCCTTCTTTAAAATGGCATTTTATACCAACATCTCTCAATTTGTCATCAACCTCATCAGCAATAGCTTTAACTTGCATGTCTGAATCGGCCGAACAAATAATAAAATAATCGGCTATTGATGAAAGTCCTTGTAAATCAAGAATATGAACATCATAACCTTTTTTTGAAAGAATTAACTCAGCAATTCTTTTTGAAAATTCTTTTGTTTCCAATATCTAGTCCTTTTTAATTGGTGATTGTTTGAAATAGTTACGCCCAATAATAACAGTAACATCAACGAAATAATCATTATTAATCTGCGTAATGGCATTTCCCTCTTTAACATTTAATAAATTAGCAACATAAAGAGCGTTTGATTTATTACCTATTCGGTCAATTACTATTGTTTCATCAATATCAAACTGAATGTAGTTGCCAGTTTTAACTACATCAATATCATTTGCACGCAAAAAGTCAGTAAATCTATCTGCAACACCGCTAACACCGCAACCATTTAACACTTCTAATTGAATTATTTCGGCTGGTTTTTGTGCTTTTCTTATTTCAATCTCATTTTTTTCATTGTTACTCAACTTTATAAAAAGCGAATAACCCAAATATATTATTACTGTAAACAGTAAAAATATTAAAATATTGAGCATGTAGTTATTTATTGGTGCATTAACAAGCCCATTTTGAGTAGTGTTCGTTTTTTTTTGCTTTTTAGTTGTCAAATTTCTTCTATTTAATAAATGATTTTCCCATAAAATTGGGAAAGTAAAAATAAGAAATTTTCGGAATTAAAACCCTTCCATAAATCTGCTTCGAGAAAATGGAGAATTATTATTGAAGCCGTTATAATAGTTATTGTAATATGTACCAGGTGGGGGATTTAGAAACTGAATAACTAAATTAGAATTATTGGAAATTTTATAATTTAATTGCGCTCGCGAAAGGTAAATTCCATTTATCGATTTTTGGTGATCTTCGCCAAATGAACTATATGGCGAAGCAACAAGACTTGCATCTACTTCAAGATTTATATTTTCGGATAAACGAAATGCCATCGAATTTGTATACGTACTTAAAGCTACACCATTTCCACCAAAAGCAGAATAAGACATATTAATTGAATGGCTCATCTGAAAATTATCTGGACTCAAAAAGCTTGAAAGAAATCCCGATGGAGAATAATTAGTAATTCCATTCATTATTGCTGGAGACAAATCTTTATCCTTAAATTGGGAAAAAGATAGCGAACTGATAAATAACGATATGATAACTAATTTCTTTAACATGGGTATAATATACAAAATTTTTTTTATCTCAATAAAACCATTTTTTGAGTAGCAACAAAACTTCCACTTTGTAAACGGTAAAAATATATTCCTGAAGTTAAATTACTTGCATCAAAAATTACTTCATAATTACCAGATTTTTGTTGTTTATTTACAAGCGTTGCGACTTCGCGTCCTAAAATATCAAATACTTTTAGCGTTGTTTGTTGCACAGACTTGTATTCTGTGCTACGTGGAATTGAATATTTAATTACTGTGCTTGGATTAAACGGATTTGGGTAATTTTGAGAAAGTGAAAATATTTTTGGTGAAGATGAAAATTCATCTTCAATATCGGTAGTTAAATACTCACTTAATCTAAAAATAATTGTGGAACCATTTCCTGCCCACCAAATATTAGGTCTATTATTATCAATAAAAATTTCAATATCAAATAAAGGATAATTAGTATAGCTCACCATTTCTCTCACAAAATCAAATATTCCATTATCATAATAATATTTTACTATTGTTCCATTAAAACCACATGCAATTATTAACAATCCTTGGTGAGTTTCACCAACTATTTCAATATCATTCGTTTGGAATAAATGTGGATTATCAACATACTCCCATGTTTTACATCCATCCTTTGTAAAAGCCATAGTTTTGTGGTCAATTGCCACCATTGCTGTTAACGAATCGTAAAAATCGAACCCCGCTAAACAAGTTGTATTACTATCAATTATTTCCCAAGTTTTTGCTGTATCTCTCGATAACCAAACTCCCTGCTGGTTAACAAACCATAGATGGTCTTTATCGGTAAATTGCATTTTAAAAAAAGAGGTAATATATTCTGTCTGTTGGTTTTCAGCTTCAATTAAATATTCTTTCCAAGTATTTCCACCATCAGTAGTTACGATATTAAATGCTGCATCAATAGAATTTTTTCTAAATTCGAAAATGACTCCCACATTTTTATTTAGAAAAGTAACTCCACGCATATAACTAATATCAGAAGTTAAATTAATTATATTCCATGAAATTCCCCCATTTTCTGTGTGCAATAGTTGTCTATCAATAATAGCCCAACCTTCCAGTGAGTCAATCATTTCGATACAACTGATACCATTTGTTATTTCTTTTTCGTACTGTAAATTCCAACTTCTTCCACCATCAATAGTATTTAGAATTCCAAGAGTTCCAACACCCCACCCTAATTTTTCACTTACAAAATCAATTTTGGAAAAATTTACTTTTAATGATTTACTAACTTGTTCCCAACTATCTCCATTATTATTTGTTTTTATCAAACCATTTCCGAATACAAATGCTTCCCCATTATTTTTAGGCTCAATTTTACAATTCCAGCTATTGGATAAATTGAGATTTTTCTTCTCCCAACTATTTCCTCCATTATTTGAAATAATCACTTCTTTATTAACATTTAGCGCAAAAATATTATTTGAGTCAACGGCACTAATGTTGTTAAAAATGGAATATGATGGATTGACATACTGAATATCCCAGTTTTTGCCACCATCATTAGTATTATAAATATTTGCGTTTTCGCCAACCATCCAACCAAGTGAATCATTAGCAAATGTAAAAGATTGCATTAAGTTTTCTAATCCAATCCATAATGTATCCCATGAATTTCCTTCATCAATTGATTCCAAAATAAAGGACAGTGAATCTTGAACTAAAACATCATTTGCAGCATATTTATTGTTGCACAATGCAAGTATGCGTTTATTATCAAAATTATGGAATTGGACTATTTCGCCATATGGAAACAAAAGGCAACCACCTTGAAATTCTAACATTTCATATTTAACATTCCATTCGCCATAAAAATTATCCAACATCCATATTTTCCCATAATTATCCGATCTAATAATTTTGCTTTGGGAAATTGGCAAAAAAGTTTGCACTTCTTCCATACTAATATTTGCAACCCTCCAGAAATTATTAGTCTCTTCAGAATTATACAGAAGTTCATTATAATTAGAGTAAACAAAACCAAGTGTCTTATCAATAAATTCTATTTGAGATAATTCCTTTCCTTGAAAATGATTCTGCAATTTCCAAGTTATTCCGCCATTGTTTGAATTATAAATACTTCCATATTTTGTAATAAAATAACCAGTGGAATCATCAACAAATGTTAAATCAGTAATAGAATAGGTAGGAAAATCGGGATATAACAATTCTTGTGCTTTCTGTTTTTGTGAAAGTACAAGTAGCATAAATATTACAAAAATCGAAAATTTAATTTTCATATTATACCCCAATTTTTATATGTAATTTAAGAATAAAAAACATGACTTGTTACCCTAAAAATCAACTGTTAATATTCGTAATCAGCAGTTTTTACTAAAGTACCCTGCTAATAATCATTTAATCCAATAAATATTATGGATTGATAATGAAGTTCTCTATTTTGAATTACATCATTTTCAATAAAATTGCTACAAAATAGGTCAATTCTGCTATAATAATTGATAATACGTTATTAAAGGACTATTCCCTTTTTTTGCCAACAACAATTGCTCCACGAGTAATTGAAAACCCAACATCACCAACATAATTGTTATTGGTCTGCAAGCATTGTTCCGATTGACCCATAGAAATTGGAACAACATTAATTACATCGTAGCCATCAGTATCAAATTCTTCATATTTTTGCAGAAGGGTTGAAGCGTATTCTTCAAAATTTACGCTTCTTTCTGAATATACATCTTCTTCCTTCTGTTTTAATATTCCAACTTTCTTTTTGTAAGTATCCAAAGATGAGTAAAACCATGTAGTTCTAAATTTCCCTGACATGACAATATTTCTCCTTTTTAAGTTTATAGAGTTACTATTTAATAAAAACTTCTCTATTGGTATTTCTTGCTTTAACTATTTAGTCAAAGCTCCACTTCTTGATTTTTATTGCTTCTAACATTTATGCATTGCTGTCAAATTGTTCTTTTTTTTACCGCAAAAGTATCAATTTCTTTGTTTCAACAAAATTTCCACTTTGCAATCTATAAAAATAAACTCCAGAAGAAAGAGAAGAAGCATTAAAAACAACCTCATAATTCCCCGCATTTTGTTGTTTATTTACAAGCGTTGCAACTTCACGACCAAGAATATCAAATACTTTTAATGTTGTATTTGAGAAACTAAAATATTCGTTCACTACAAATGGAATTGAATATTTAATTGTCGTACTTGGATTAAACGGATTTGGATAGTTTTGAGATAGTGAAAACTTATAAGAATATAATTCTTCACTAATGTCGTTTGGAGTATCATCAATAAAAAAATTGATTTTAAACTGACCACCAACATTTTGGTCAATGCGTAATAATCTTTTTTCGGCATCATAATTATTATATTCAACTCCATCTAACTCAACTGACGAAATACTTAAATTGTGTATATTCATCGCAATAGGATTTAGATGCATTGTTCTCCACATATTTTCACTAATGGGTTCAATATTATAAAATAAAGTTACTGGTTCTTTGTGAATCAGCAATTTACCATATAAATATAAATAGTATCCTAACTCAATAGAATGATAACCTGCTTTCATTCCGTTTCCTTTATGCTCGCCCCAAGTTTCACTTCCTTGTTTAGTACGATTTTCATAAACTTCGCCATACACATGGTCAACAAAATTAGTCATAAAAAAGTTAGTGGTTTCATCAGCCATTTGTAAATATTTTTGCTTTCCTGTAATGCTATACATTTGCAATCCAGCAAGAATAGCTTGTTCCATTTGCCACCAAGCTTTTGCTGTATCGGGATTTCCCCACATCAACATTTCACCTGTATTACGATTATAATCTTTATATGGACCTCCATAATTATAATCATAACCCTTGCTTAAAACATCGTCTATCAAAATTTCAGCAGCATCAATATAAGTTTGATTATTATCCAATTGATGGGCACGTGCCAATACCCAAGCTGTTTTAAGAACATGTCCCATTATTGTCATAGTTTCACTTTCATTAATTCCCCAGTTTGTGTAATATTCCTCTGCAAAACCAATTGCTTGATTTTGCATTGAAGGGACTAGATAATCAAGAATATTTTTAACTACTTTATTAATATGACCTAAATGATACGAATTTTCAGTCATCAAATATGAGGAAATTAAATGTGTTGTTAACGCATCAACCGTAGCATTAAAGCTTTTACCTTCTCTGTAACTCCAATTATAAGTTCCATAATCAAAATATCCTCCAAATTCTTCGTTATTATTATCATCCCAGAGTAACACGGTATTGTCGGTTGCAGATGAGGATAACCATAATTCGTGAAGTGAATCATTGGTCGCTTCGTAATAAGCAGATATTCCAAGCAAAGCATAATGCTGATTAA
>PCUD01000153.1:0-667 GCA_002786785.1 Ignavibacteriales bacterium CG18_big_fil_WC_8_21_14_2_50_31_20
GAGGGTTTAGAAACTTTGAGAATTTTAGAACGGCAATACTCTTTTTCCTTGGAAAGCTAAACCTTTATCCACAAACTTCCCAGTAGTGCCATTAAATCTAATAAATATTTAAAAGAGGAGTACCAACATCAAAAAAATACGCTCAGATTAAAAGGCTTAATAGTTAATAAAAAATACTTTCAAGATAAGGGATGGAAATATAGAGAGAAAAGTTATATTACCACGTTTGTTGGAAGTATAATGTTTATTGTATTAGTATTATTCATATTGTAAAAAATTTAATTGCTTAGAGAGGACCATTGAGGCTGTCTCAAAACAGTCATTCGGGAACGGAATCTAAAACTACTCATTTGGAATAAAATTAGATGCTGATCCAAAAATCATCGGGACAACATGGCAAATATTGAGTTTTAACACGGTCTCTTTATCAAGCGGATTAAAATTAAAAAATCCCCACAATTTGATATTCAAAATGCGGAGATTTTTACCATTTACACAAAACTTTTTACACTACCTAAATCTTTTAAAAAGAACTATTTAAAATCACTTAGCATTTCCCACTCAGATAAAATTGAAGCCTCGTTTTGAGGTACTAATATTAAATTCTTCGAGTCTTTATCAACATCCAATTTATAACGTGCCATTGCATCAATAATTGCTACCTTTT
>PCUD01000153.1:693-3918 GCA_002786785.1 Ignavibacteriales bacterium CG18_big_fil_WC_8_21_14_2_50_31_20
AATTTTCCTCAGATGATAAGAACAAAGTAGAATTAGCATTTTGTAAATAATAAGCATTTTTATACGAAGGATGAATAATATAATTCCAGCCTGCTGTTTTAGTATCATTTGATAGAGATGCATATTCCTTTGCAAGAGTTAATTTTTTAACACCAATATAGCCAGCTTCATTTTCCCAGATTTTTCTGTTTGAAAATGCCCAAACTTGCGATTTATCATTTGGATTTAGTTCTTTTTGTATTACGCTTCCATGCAGACCAATTCCAAGTGCCATTTTACTATGTTTTGCAACTATAAAAGCTCCGTAACGATATTGTTCGTTATCGCGTATTATTAAAAATAGCTGATTATCTTTACCTTTAAATTCTTGTGGTACAACATTTGCTTCTGCATCTTGGCTTCCATTTTCAACAGTAAGAGCCATTTTTGTATATTCATTATAAATTGAATAATACCCATTTCCTTGATGTTTTATGAAGAACTTTTGCAATGGACTATTATTTTGGAACCCAATTCCAGTATATACATCCGCTGCTCGCGAATTTGCTGATGAAAGTCCTGCTTGATCAAACAAATCATCCACTGCATCACCCACTTTTGCAGTTCTTACTTCCATTGGTAGAAGTGTATTTAAATTGAAAATATTATCATAAAACCCTTCTGTAAACTCAAGATTTGGTGTTAAGTCAACTGCAACTGGCAAAGGTTTTGTTGGGTCACTTCTTGCACCACTATCTGATTCAACTAAAGAAATATTATTTAAATCAACAGTTTCATTAAACTTGCAAGGCGGTGCCGAAAGACAATCATCAACACTTTTCTTGAGTTCATCTTTAAGATTGGTAAGATTTGATATTTGGCTAGTTAGCTTTGCCTTTTGTTTTTCAAACTCCTTGGGTAACGAATTAAGATTTTCCAGTTCTGCTTTTAATCCATCAACGTTAATACTTGGAATTTTGATGTTAAGTTTTTGAAGTATAGGCTTAAGGGCTTTTCCCACCCACTTATTAATTTCATCAGTAACTTTCTTGATATACTTTTTGCCAACATTTAAGGCTTTTTTAAGAGAAATATCTACCCCAACTCCAAATATTTTTTTCTTCAATCGTTTTTCAAGAACTTTATCAATTTCCTTGGCTACTTTATCTGCTTCTTTAAAGGCTTTTTCAATATCATGTACTGCTTTCTTAACTGGTTCAATTTTTGACTTTAATTTAGAAATTGAATCAGTTATTTTTTCTAATTCTGATATGCTTTTGTTAACATCTTCTAGAGCACTATTTATATTCACCAATTTTACAGCTATTTTACTTGAGTTTTGTTCAAAGGTATTTATAACTGCTTGGTCGTTTGAATTTGCAACACAAGTGGCAGCTTTGCTATAGTTTACTTTTGTGGAAAAAATATCCTTATTTATATCTGTTAATTTTTGTTCAATTGAGTAAACTGCTTCGTTTACAATATAAGCACCATTAAGTGTTGGTCCAAGAGTAGATTTCTCTAAGTTCTTTACTGTAATACTTGCATTGTTTAATTTGCCATCTACTTGATTTATTGCAGATCCCAATACTGTTGCTGGAGTTCCAATAATAGGCAACCTTTGTAATACTGAAATTACACTAGAAGTTCTTTTAACCTCACTATTTAATTTTCCAATATTCACAGAAACTGATTTTGTATCTTTCAAAATGTTGCGTGCGCCTTTTGCTTTATTATTAAGCGCTTTAAATCTTTTTTCGGTTTTTCTTATCTCCAAATATGTTTTATCAATATTTGCAGCTAATTTTTTTGACTCTTCACCAGGGAAATTGTCTATTTTTATACTACTAAGATCTGTTGGAACTGGATAAGGAATAAAAGCTTTCTTAGTTTCGATATCTAACAAATACCATTCTGCCGATTCTACTCCATGCTCAACCCAAGTAATAATATTACTTCCATTATTGGATGAGCCATTATTTAAGCAAATAACTTTTCCATTTTCATTAAAAATGTTAAATTTTCCATTTCCAAGATGTTTGAAATAAAAATTTTGTGCGGCATTATTTTCGCTCTCCCAAACACCAATATTTGTTCCGTTTTTGTATCCATTTTCTGCAAGATCAATTACTAAATCAAGATCAGTATTTGTGCCAACAAATATGTTATAATAACCTTTGTTTTGTGCTTCCATTACAGAATAAATACGGTCACTAGCAACATTCCCTAAATCCCAAACTTGTATATTATCCCCTTTTTGGGGTTCATTATTTCCAGGAATATCCCAAAACCCACCGTTGTCTTTTCCATAATTATTTGCAGATTGAATAATAAACCGATTAATCCCGCCCATATCTGCCCAATCTTTCTGACAACTAGTAATTTCTGCTTTATTTGGTAATATTAATGGCTTTCTTGTTGTTTCTGATATTAAGACCCACTCTGTCCATGGTCCATCATGATCATCCCAAAGAATTATGCTTGAACCATTAGCTGAAGATCGGTTGCTAAGATTTATAATTTTTCCGTTCTCATTATAAATTTTAAATCGACCATCATTCATGTACTTAAATCTAAAATTTTGTGATGAAGTTTTATTGCCCTCATAAACTTGTATTTCAGTTCCATTATTACTTTCCCCACCTACAACATCAACAAAAGCATTAACGCTTGACAATTTAATTTTTAAATATTCAGAGTTTTCTGAAGTAATAAATTTGAATTTTCTATCTGCAGCTATGCTTTGACCAAATTGGAAACGATTTATTTGGGTCTCTGGAATATAGTTATAAACAGAAAATTTTTGACCTATTGCAAAATCCTTTTCTCCTGGTAAATCCCAAAAACCATCATTGTTTTTGCCATAATTTATGGCAGATTGAATATAAAATGTGTCATCTTGGGGAATTTGTGCATTATCATTCTGTGCCAAAATATTTGTAGCTAAAAAGAGTAAGATACTTAAAGCATAAATTTGATTTTTTAACATAACCTTTCCTTTATTTGTTTTAATTATTAATAGGCATTTGGATAATAAAGCAGTTAGAGATTATCAAAATGGAACTTGAAAAAAAGAACTATAAAACAGAAATTCAAAAGAAATTATTCCAAAAATGATTTTTGATTCGTAATTGAAAAAGTAGATATAGTTTTTATTCACAGATTTTATTTGTAATTGGGTGTAATAATTATTCAACTATTAAAAATTAATACTTGATAAAAGAAAAAGCAAGACTAATCACTCCT
>PCUD01000153.1:3962-6478 GCA_002786785.1 Ignavibacteriales bacterium CG18_big_fil_WC_8_21_14_2_50_31_20
ACTAGTACAAATTTGTAGTTTTTTAGAACATAAATTTGCAGCAAAAAAACAACGCAAAAAAAACTATTTTCAATATTAACTACATCCAAAACTCATAAAAATATTTCGTTTTTAGCTCAAAAAATGCATAAAAAAAATACATTATTTTTTTTAAAGATTTCATTTGCACAATTCATAATTTGTATGTTAATTATACCATGTCAACAAAAAATAATAATTAAAAATAGTTGATTTTTGAGAAAAAAATTATGAAAAATTTTATAAAAATATTAAAGCAAAAGGAGAACAATTCTCATGAGAAAAATGTATTCCACAATGGAGATAGACGAACCTCCGAGCAATGGAATTTTATCAGTCACCAATCCTTCAGCATTGCAGAAGGAAGCCACTATTTTAACAACCCACACCAATTATAATTCGTCTCTATCGAAGAAGCCTTTAAAATTTTCCCAACAAAATAAACCAAATCCCAGAAACGTTATGCATCGCGTAGCTAAGGGAAATTTACGTGCCCACATAACAATTAGTGCAAATACACGTGAGTTTATCAATAAATTTTATCCAGAAATAGCTGATGAAAAATGGAACGATTGGCATTGGCAAGTTGCAAATAGAATTAGGACTTTGGAAAAATTGCAGAATATGATTGATTTATCAGATTCTGAATTGGAAGCAATTAAATTACATAATGGACCTTTACCTTTTGCAATTACTCCATATTATGCAAGTCTTTTAAATGCAAAAGATGCAAATCAACCAATTCGCAGAACTGTTGTAATGACTCGCGAAGAAAATTTTCTTGCTCCTGGCGAAGCCGTTGACCCACTTGGCGAAGAAGACGATTCTCCAGTTCCTGGAATTGTTCACCGTTATCCCGATAGAGTCTTGTTTTTAACAACTGGATTTTGCTCGGTTTATTGCCGTTATTGTACACGTTCTCGTATGGTAGGAGTTCCTGGAGGCGAAGCGCAATATAATATACAACAATGGGGAAAAGCGATAGAATATATAAAATCGCATACAGAAATTAGAGACGTTCTTCTATCTGGTGGTGATCCTTTAACTTTAGCCGATGAAAGATTAGAGTGGTTACTTTCAAATTTAAGAGCAATTCCTCACGTTGAATTTATCCGAATTGGTACCAAAGTTCCTGTTGTTCTTCCACAGAGAATTACACCAAAATTAGTTGAAATGATTCGAAAATATCATCCAGTTTGGATGAGCATACATTTTACTCATCCAGATGAAATCACACCAGAAGTTTCTGATGCATTACAGCGATTAGCCGATGCGGGAATTCCGCTTGGAAGTCAGACAGTTTTGCTTAAAGGAATTAACGATTCGGTTGATGTAATGAAAAAATTATTTCACGAACTTTTGAAGAACAGAGTTAAGCCGTATTATATGTATCAATGTGACCCTGTTTCTGGAACATCCCATTTTAGAACTTCTGTTTCTAAAGGTATTGAAATAATTGCTGGTTTGCGTGGATATACAACTGGTTATGCAATTCCTAATTATGTTATTGACGCTCCTGGTGGAGGTGGAAAAATTCCTATCCTTCCAGAATATGTTCAAGGACATGAAAATGGTAATTTGATATTAAAAAATTATGAAGGCAAACTTTTCAGCTATCCAGATATTGTTGAAAATACATTAAAATAACACTGAGATAATTTCATGAATATTGGATTAACTTTCGATTTGAAAGATGATTATTTGGCTCTCGGATTCAGCGAAGAAGAAAGCGCTGAATTCGATAAGCATGATACAATTGAAGCAATAGAAAATGCTATTAATGTTTCTGGTTATAACACTGAAAGGATAGGAAATATTTGGGATTTATCAAAAGCATTATCTCATGGTAAAACTTGGGATTTAGTGTTTAATATTGCTGAGGGATTACGTGGTATTGGGCGCGAAGCTCAAGTTCCGGCTTTGTTAGATGCTTATAATATTCCATACACCTTTTCAGATCCACTTGTCCTTTCACTTAGTCTTCACAAGGGAATGACAAAAAGAGTTTTGCGCGATCTTAATCTTGCAACCACTGATTTTGCCGAAATAAAAACAATTGAAGATATTGAATCTGTAAATCTACCTTTTCCTTTGTTTGCAAAACCAATTGCCGAAGGAACAAGTAAAGGAGTTTCTCTTACATCAATTGTAAAAAACAAAATAGAGTTAAAAGCCGAGTGCCAAAGGTTAATTGATATCTTTCATCAACCCGTTTTGCTTGAAACATTTTTGCCAGGCCGTGAATTTACTGTTGGAATTATTGGGACAGGTGCTTTTGCTAAATCAGTTGGATGCATGGAAGTGCTTCTGCAGGAAAAAGCCGAACAAGGTATTTATTCATATAACAATAAAGAGAACTACGAAGAATTAGTTAAATACAGAATTGTAGAAGACGAAATTTCCAAAGAAGTTGAAAAGCTTGCTGTTTCTGCATATAATGGACTTGGTTGCAGAGATGCTGGACGTGTTGATATTAGGCTTGATGCAAATGGAATTCC
>PCUD01000153.1:6492-36749 GCA_002786785.1 Ignavibacteriales bacterium CG18_big_fil_WC_8_21_14_2_50_31_20
GAAGAAATTCTTAAAAGTGCATTTGAACGAATTTATAAGCCCAAAATGGTTTTTACAATTGAGAATAAATAAGTGAAAATTTTATTTGTTTATAATAACCCTAAGGATGAATATGCCCCGGATGATGACGATGTTTTAACACAGCTTAAAGCAACACAATCTTCGGCAGTAGAATTAGGGCATACTACCAGCTCTCTAGCCGTTTCTTTAAATTTAGAAATATTTGAAACCGAATTGATTAAATATAATCCAGATTTGGTTTTCAATCTTGTTGAAGCGCTTGTTGGAATTGAAAGTTATATGCATTTTGTTCCATTAATTATTGAGAAAAATAACATTAACTATACTGGATGTTCATCTGAAGCCCTTTATTTAACTACCAATAAAATTCTTGCTAAAAAGTTGATGTGCTCTGCTTCTATTATAACTCCCAATTGGTTTACTAAAAATGACCCAAAAGAAAAAATAGAAACTTTAACAAATCCATTTATTATTAAACCAATTTCTGCCGATGGCTCTGTTGGTTTGGATGAAGATTCCGTAATAAGAAATCCACAAAATTTTTATAGTGAATTATTTAGACGAAGTGAAAAATATGGCGAATGTTTTGGTGAAGAATATATTGACGGAAGAGAATTTAACCTTTCAATTTTAGAAATTGATGGAAAACCAAAAGTAATGCCTGTTGCCGAAATTGTATTCAATAATTATCCTCAAGGAAAAGAAAAAGTTATTGGCTATACTTCAAAGTGGAATTCAGATTCGTTTGAATACAATAACACTCCTCGAAGCTTTGATTTTACTGAATTAGATTCGGAATTGATTTTGCAATTAAATAAAATTGCAATACAATGTTGGAATTTATTCAAGCTTTCTGGATATGCACGAGTTGATTTTAGAGTTTCAAACGATGGGAAAATATATGTGTTGGAAGTTAATTCAAATCCATGCATTTCTCCCGATGCCGGCTTTACTGCTGCATGCGAAAAAGCAGGATTAAATTATAATTCAATAATTGAACATATTATAAAAGCAGTTATAAAATAAAAGTGTAAAAATATAATGTTTAGAATAAGAAGAATATATGATGATTTACTTCCAATAAACGGTGAGGAAATTAAGCAAGTTCAAGAAATTTTAAGAACTCAGTTTGATAAATTGCCCGAATCGGATATTGTAAAACTTCCACTACTTCTCAAAAATCCTTTAAAATATAAATTTAAGACAATCCTTTTTGTTGCGGATAATGGGAGAGGACGAGTATTTGGTTTTTCAATTGTTTATCTTTTTACTGATTTTAATTTTTGCTATCTCGATTTTATATCCGCAGCGCCTAATACAACTGGAAGAGGAATAGGCGGCTCACTTTATGACAGAGTGCGGGAATCAGCCAAAAGACTTGGTGCTGTTGGAATCTTTTTTGAGTGCTTGCCAGATGACCCTGCATTATGTAAAAATGAAAATACGCTTAAACAAAATGCTGCTCGTCTTAAATTTTACGAGCGATATGGAGCCTTTCCAATAATTAATACAAAATATGAAACTCCAGTTAAACCCGATTCTGATTGCCCACCATATCTTGTTTTCGATTCCTTAGGAAATGAAAAACTTCCCGATACCAAATATGTAAAGAAAATGGTAAACGCAATTCTGGAAAGAAAATATGGCGATGTTTGTTCACCAGCTTATACAAAAATGGTTGTTGATTCATTTAAGGAAAATCCAATTAAACTAAGAAAACCAAAATACATTAAAAATGTTGTTTCAACCGAAAAAATTCTTGTAACTCCCGAAGACTTAAAAATTGCAATTGTACTAAATGACAAACACGATATTCATCACATTACTGAAAGAGGATATGTTGAAGCACCAGTGCGAATAAGATCAATTATGAAAGAACTTATTCCAACAGGATTATTTAAAGAAGTGACAGTTAAAAAATATCCAATTAAACATATTACAGATGTTCATGCTAAAGACTATGTTTCCTATCTTGAAAAAGTTTGTGCAAATGTTCCAGCAAAAAAATCAATTTATCCTTATGTGTTTCCTATAAGAAACGCCGCTCGTCCGCCAATTGATTTACCAGTTAGAGCAGGCTATTATTGCATGGATACTTTTACTCCGCTAAATCAAAATGCTTTTATTGCTGCAAAACGTGCTGTTGATTGCACATTAACTGCAGCGGATGAAATGCTAAATGGTGCTTATATTTCTTATTCGCTTGTTCGTCCTCCTGGACATCACGCAGAAAAACGTGCTTTTGGTGGATTTTGTTATTTAAATTCTAATGCTGTTGCTGCTCACTATTTAAGTAAATTTGGTAAAGTTTGCATTTTGGATATTGATTATCACCACGGCAATGGTTCGCAGAATATTTTTTATAAACGCGCTGATGTTTTAACAATTTCAATTCATGGAAATCCAAAATTTGCTTATCCTTATTTTTCTGGATTTGAAGATGAAATTGGTGCAAATGGTGGCGAAAATTTTAATGTAAATATGCCATTAAAAGAAAATATTGATGGAAAGGAATACTTGCATTATCTAAAGAAAGCTACAAAATTTATTGAAGCATTTGACCCAAAATTTTTAATTATAGCACTTGGGCTTGATCCAGCAAAAGACGATCCGACAGGAACTTGGCAATTGCTTCCAAAAGATTTTGAGGAAAATGGGAAGGTGATTGGCAAATTAAAAATTCCAACCCTTGTTGTACAAGAAGGCGGTTATAAAATCCGATCGCTCGGAAACAATGCAAAACACTTTTTTACTGGCTTATGGAACGGATTTCACAATTAAATATAGATGGTTATGAATACAAATATTTACCAATTTAGAAGCAATGTAACAGCACATGACCCAAATAATATTAGAGAAATAGTTTCATCTTCTGGATTTTTTTCGGAAGAAGAAATTGAAATTGCAGCAGAACTTGCTGAAGAATTTTTACAAAAAGGAATTGAAAGCGGATACTATTTTGTATTTGCAGAATTAGAAGGAAAAACAGTTGGCTACTCCTGCTTTGGTCCAATACCAGCAACAAAATTTAGTTTTGACCTTTACTGGATTGCAGTTCACAATAGCGAACGAGGAAAAGGTTTGGGAAAATTGCTTATGGAAAAAAGTGAAGATGCAATTTCAAAGCTAGGCGGAAATAGAATTTATATTGAAACTTCCGGACGTGAGCAATATATACCAACCCAGCAATTTTATTTTAAGTGCAATTGCATTAAGGAAGCAGAATTAAAGGATTTTTATGCCCCAGGCGATTCTAAAATAATATTTGTTAAAGAATTAGAATAAGGAATTAGTAAGTAGCATTATAAGTCAAATCAATTTGTCGCTTTATAACATTATTAATTGTAACTGTTGCCGGCATTATGTCTCCCTCGCTATCCCATCCATGGGAATAGAAGAAAGTGTCTATTTTTACAAAAAAACTGTACTTGCCAGGATTAAGTGTAATTTGAAAAAATCCATCCTTATCAGATTGAATTGTTGCTATTAACTCTGAGTTGATTTTTGTAAAAAAAGTTCCCCCGAAATACATAGGATTGGTTGAGGATTCAAGTAAACTATCGTTAGTTGCTTCATATACATATATTTCTCTTTGAATAGCAGTAATTTTTCCACCAGATGAATTATCTGTGTAAGGCATAAAATCTCCTTCCCAAAGCCAAACATTGCCCCAAACACCTTGAGTAATTGTAACCTTGTATTCATTATCTGGCAGCTTGTTTCTTTCATTATCATTAATTGAGTCACTGCAACTAAATGCTAAAATAAAAGACAATAAAAATAATGCTGGAGTTGATATTTTCTTTATATAAGTTTTCATTTTTAAGTCTCTTTTTTATGCTTTTTTGGTTTGAACCCAATTCTATGAAATGGATTAACCACACTAGAAGTAACATTGCGCAAATGAGAAAATATTCTTTTTAATGCTCTAAGATAAATTGCAAGCGCAACAGCACTTCCACTAGTGAGTGTAGCATCTTCTCCACGAATTAGCGATTCAATTTTTGCATCAAATTTACGGCTTACCCATCTATATTCTTTTAATAAATTAAATGCTGCTTTTTCATCCGAATTTTTGAAGCAATGAATTGTTCTTCCAAATGAATCTTCAACTGCTTTTTCTAAATCAAACAAATCACTTTCAAAATCACCAGCATGCAGTCTTTGTGGATGGTTTTGCGCAATTTCAACAATATTTTTAGCAAAATCACCAATTCGTTCTAAATCGATAACAATGCTTACTAAAACCATTCCAGAAGGTAGTTCTGAATTTCCTGACATGGCTAAATGATTAAAAACATCTTTACGTACTTCGCGTTGAAATTTATTAATAATAAAATCTTGGTTAGTAATGTCAATATCAAGATTGCTATCATCTGTATCCCTTAAAACTCTTCTCGATTCTTTGAACATTTGGTAAGTAATTTCCAACATTTCATAAGATCTTTTGAATGCTCTATCCATCAGTGTATCGGATTTAAAAATACTTAAAATTTCCTTTATCATCTTAACCTCAGTTTACAAAATATATTACCAGAATTGGTATAACAAAAAACAGAATAACAATATATGCAACAGGTATCAATTTGTTTTTAATTGAATACTCTGCAAATTTTTGTGCCATAGCAATAGGAACAATTTTTAGAGGCAGCCAAATAATAATGCCTCCTATATTAAAAAGCAAATGAGCAAAAGCAACTGTAACGGCAGCAATATTTCCGGTTACTAACGCCGCTAAAATTGCTGTAATGGTCGTTCCAACATTTGCACCTAAAGTATATGGGAAAATTTGGACAAGAGTTAATAATCCAGCACCAGCCATAGGAACAACTAAAGACGTTGTAATTGAACTACTTTGAACCAATACCGTTAAAAGTAATCCAACAATCATTGCTCTCGGAGTTGTTTTAAATAAGAACTGATCGAACCAAGCTTTTGCCTTTGACATTATCAAAATTTTTAGTGAATCTGTCATGTTTTTTAGTGCAAAAAACAAGAAGATTAGAGCGATAGCAAGTGCAATCCATTTATACAAAATTCCTTCACCAATACCCAATTTGAGTTGTAAAATTATATAATTGGAAACAGGTTTTGTAATTGTTTTTACTGGGTTTAGAAAATTGAGCCCACCAACATTTTGAAATGAATTAGCTAATACTTCAGAAGCAATACCTAAAAAGTTTGTTGCAACTTGAAGTGGAAACAGTACAATTACAGCAAGGAAGTTAAAAAAATCGTGAACTGTAGCCGCAGCAAAAGCTCTTCTAAATTCATTGCTTCTATTAATTTGTGGAAGTGAAGCTATTGTGTTCGTAATTGAAGTTCCAATATTTGCACCCATAATTATTGGAATTGCATTGTGGATATTTAATACTCCACCAGCTACCATGCCAACAACAATTGAAGTTGTGGAGGAAGATGACTGAACAATTGAAGTAGCGAGAATTCCAATAAATAATCCAACAAACGGATTTGATGTTGTTTGAATTAATGTATTAGCAAATTCCTTCCCAAACAACTTCATTGAATCCCCCATTAACTGCAGACTCAAAAAAAAGAGATAAAGGAAAAAGGCTAATTTAATTCCGGCAATTAAGTTTGGATGTTTGTTATACAAAATTTTTAACTTTTGCATTTTTCCGTTTAAAAAATAAATTGTCATATAATATTATTAAATTGAAATGAATTATCAACCCAAAATAAGTATTTAAACGAAAAATTGTAATAAATTATAACATCATAAAAAAAATGATATTAACTTTACATGATAATCTTAATAATTAATTTAGAGTTTGCAAAATGGAATTATTTTTAGTTATACTCATAATTTTAGTTGTTTTCGCTGTAATTGATTTAGTGGTTGGTGTCAGTAATGATGCAGTAAACTTTTTAAATTCTGCAATTGGTTCTAATGTTGCACCACGTTGGATAATTTTAACTGTTGCAAGTGCAGGTGTTTTAATTGGCACAACGTTTTCATCGGGAATGATGGAAGTGGCAAGAAAAGGAATTTTCAATCCCGAAACATTTTTATTACCCGAAATAATGATAATATTTTTGGCTGTAATGATTACAGATGTGCTTCTATTGGATTTATTTAACACTTTCGGCTTGCCAACTTCTACAACTGTTTCAATTGTTTTTGAACTTTTAGGTGCTGCTGTGGCAATGGCAATAATTAAAATTATGCATACAAGTGAAACCATTATTGATTTGTATAAATATATAAACTCCGAAAAAGCATTGTTAATAATCTCTGGAATATTACTTTCAATTGTAATTTCATTTTCAATTGGTGCAATTGTGCAGTTTATTACTAGGTTAATTTTTACTTTTGATTATGAAAAACGTTTAAAAAGATATGGTGCAATTTGGGGGGCCATTGCCTTAACAGCTATTACTTATTTTATTTTAATTAAAGGAGCTAAACATTCCTCGTTTATGTTACCCGAAATTGTATTGTGGATAAAAACAAACACTTGGAATATTTTAATTTATGGTACAGTAATTTGGGGAATTCTACTTCAGATTTTGCTCTTGTTAACTCGGATTAACATACTTAAAATAATAATCCTTATTGGAACTTTTGCTTTAGCTCTTGCATTTGCAGCAAACGATTTAGTTAACTTTATTGGTGTTCCATTAGCAGGATTAACAACTTACAACTTGGGGGTTAATGCTACAGGAAATCCATTAGAAATGTTAATGATTGAATTAACTAAACCAGTTTCAACAAATACTTTATTATTACTTTTAGCTGGTGTAATAATGTCTTTAACGTTATTCTTTTCTAAAAAAGCTAGCTCTGTTACTAAAACAGAATTAAATTTAAGCAGACAAGTAGAAGGTTTTGAAAGATTTGAATCATCACTTCTTGCAAGAAAGTTAGTAAGAGCTACTATTTTTTTTAATCGTGGAATTGAAAAAATTGTTCCCCCAAAAATTAGAATTTTAATGAAGGGAAGATTTGAAAATTCAAATAAAAATATAGTTTCCTCCAATGGAGATGCTTCATCTTTCGATTTAATTAGAGCTTCGGTGAATTTGATGGTTGCAAGTATTTTAATTTCGTTTGCAACATCACTAAAATTACCACTCTCAACAACTTACGTTACTTTTATGGTTGCAATGGGAACTTCACTTTCTGACAAAGCTTGGGGAAGAGAAAGTGCAGTTTATAGAATTACAGGTGTAATTACGGTTATTGGCGGTTGGTTTTTTACCGCAATAAGTGCATTTACAGGGGCTGCAGTTATTTTAATTATCCTCAATTATGGTCAAGTTTATGCATTTATCCTACTTTCAATTTTTTCTTTATATGTTTTAGTAAAAACACATCTATTTCATAAGAATAAAGAATTGGAAGAAGCTACTATAGTTGAAGATGCAATTATTAATGAATTTGATGCTTTAGTTTCCTCTATGCGAAATAGTGGGAAATTGATAACCTCAATCCGCAAAACCATTGAGGAATCGATAATTGCACTTGGTGATGAAGATATTAATAAATTAACGGAACTGAAAAAAGATATTAAAAATCAGAAAAAATTATTAAATAAAAATTATGCCAGTATTATTAATTTAATAAAATTACAAGGAAGTGAAAATGCTAAACAAGAACGCCGTTATGGAAAGCTAATTGCCTCACTTCAAATGCTTCAAAAAAACTCGAATAACATTTGGCAAGCTTGCTTTTTGCATATTGATAACAATCATAAAACTCCGGACGTTGAATTAATTAATGATTTAGTTGAAATTGTTTCTAAGTTAAATTCTAGGATTAATACTGCAATTGAATTACTATCAAATATGAATAATGAAGATGGCGAATTGTTTGAAAAAGGTTCAAAAGATTTGGAAGAAACATTAAAATTATTAGACAAAAAGCATATTTTAAGAATGAAGGAATCAAAAGGCTCTACACGAAATAATTTTCTTTTCTTAGATTTATTTTCTTTTTTGGAAAACATTTCGAACCACTTAAATCAATTAGTGGCACTGTATTCTAAAAATTTTAAACACATTAAATAACAAATGTAAAAAACCTCAGCCAATTTGCTGAGGTTTTTTCTAACAAATCAATATTTTTTTCCACTTAGCAATTTCTTTTTTTACAAAAGTTGGATTTGGGGAACCAAGCGTTTTTTTGCGATATAAGGCACCTTCAACTTTAAATACTTCTAGTGCTGTTTCATCAAAAATTGGATTGATTTTTTGCAATTGTTCTAACGAAAGTTGGTGCAATTTAGCATTATTTTCTTCGGCAATTTTAACAACTTCGCCAACAATGTGATGCGATTCTCTAAACGGAATCCCTTTAACAACAAGCCATTCAGCAAGCTCGGTTGAAAAAATAAAATCGCCTTCTAATTCGTTTACAAATCTATTTTTGTTAACAGTAAGCGTGCTAATCATTCCAATCATCACAGAAAGAGCTTGAAAATAATTGTTAAAAGAATCAAAAACTGGCTCTTTATCTTCTTGCATATCACGATTGTAGCTTAAAGGCAATCCTTTCATCATAGTGGAAACGGCTGTATAATTTCCATAAACTCTGCCTGTTTTACCTCTGCTTAGTTCTGCCATATCGGGATTCTTCTTTTGTGGCATTAGTGAAGAGCCAGTTGTAAATGAATCGCCAAGTTTAATAAAATTAAATTCGGAAGTTGACCAGATAATTAACTCTTCAGAAAGGCGGCTAATGTGCATCATTCCAATATTACATGCATTTAAAAAATCGAGGACAAAATCTCTATCCGAAATTGCATCCAAAGCGTTTGAAGCGGGTTTGCTAAAATCCAATTTATCCGAAGTCATATTTCTATCAAGCGGAAGTGTTGAGCCAGCAAGAGCTCCACAGCCAAGTGGAGAAAAGTTGGTTTCCTCAAAAACAAATTGTAGGCGATTTTTATCTCTTTCGAGCATTTCAACATAAGCAAGCAAATGAAATGCAAACGAAATTGGCTGGGCGCGTTGAAGATGCGTATATCCAGGCATAATAGTTTCTGCATGCTTTTCACTCAATGATAATAAGGCTTTTTGGAAAGCTGATAATTGTTCGGATAAATTATTAATTGCCTTTTTTGTCCAAAGTCTAAATCCTGTAGCTACTTGGTCATTTCTACTTCTTCCTGTATGAAGTTTACCAGCAGTTTCGCCAATTAGTTCAAAAAGCTTTGCCTCAATTGCGGAGTGAATATCCTCAAACTCAAATTCTTCTGGTTTCCATTCATTATTATTGTATAGTTTTAGGATAGAATTTAGTCCGTTTACAATTTTTATGGATTCATCTTCAGAAATAATATTTACGAAAGCCAGCATTTCTGCATGTGCAATACTAACTAAAATATCTTCCGTAATTAAATTTATATCAAATGAAAGCGATGAAGAAAACTCCATTGCATTATCATTTAGTTTGTCTTTAAATCTTCCGCCCCAAAGCATAGTTGTGTTTCCTTATTATTTTAGAAATAAGAAAAAAGATATAAGATACATGACAGAACACGGAGTAAACCCCCTTCTGTTCTAGTGTCGCATCACTTTTGTAATATCATTTATAATCCCCGTCCCGACGTGTCGGGGTTGTTGGGGTGATAAATCTTAACCACGCATATATTGAGAGATTTCTTCCCGCAAATATACTGCGGGACATAAAACGCTCCTTCGAAATGACAATCATAGAATTTACGACATATCATTATTTATGTTACACTAGTATCTAATATCTTTAATTCATTGAATTTATTTATTTCTTACTTTACTTACTGTTTTAAATGGTAATCCATATAAATGTATAAATCCAATAGATGCAACGTGGTCAAACTTATCACCTTCTTTATAAGTTGCTAATTCTTCGTTGTATAAACTAAATTCCGAATCTCGTGATAATACTTTTAAATTACCTTTATAAAGTTCAATTTTTACATTGCCCGAAATATATTCTTGAGTTGAATCAACAAAAGCCATAAGAGAAGTAAACAAAGGTGTGAACCATAATCCATCATAAATCATATTTGCAATTTGATTTGAAACGCCTTGTTTATATCTGAAAGTGTCTTTATCCATTACTAATTTTTCTAATTCGTGATGAGCTTTATGCAAAATAGTAGCTGATGGAGCTTCATAAATTTCTCTTGATTTAATTCCAACAACTCTATTTTCAATAATGTCTAATCTTCCAATTCCATGTTTTGAACCAATATTGTTGAGCTCAACTACAATTTCAACTGGAGATTTTTCTATTCCATTAAGTGATACTGGAATTCCCTTTTCAAATTTTATTGTAATAGTCTCAGCAATGTCTGGAGCTAATTTTGGATCTGTTGTAATTTGGTATGCGTCAGCAGGCGGTGCTACTGTTGGGTCTTCCAAAATACCACACTCCACTGAAATTCCAAAAAGATTTTCGTCAATAGAATAAGGTGATTCTTTTGTTGCTTGTATTGGAATGTTGTGTTTTTTTGCATATTCTATTTCTTGTTCTCGGCTTTTAAATTCCCATGTTCTGAGCGGAGCTAAAATATTTAGATGTGGAGCAAGAGATTGAATTCCTACCTCAAATCTTACTTGATCATTTCCTTTTCCAGTAGCCCCGTGAGCAATTGTATCGGCACCTTCTTTTAATGCAACATCTACCAGCATTTTTGCAAGTAGTGGTCTTCCAATTGAACACCCCATCGGATATTCGTTTTCATAAAGTGCGCCAGCTTTTAATGCTTTAAATGCATATTCTTTAATAAATTCGTCTTTTAAATCAATAACGTGAACTTTTGTTGCTCCTGTTTTAAGTGCTTTTTCTTCTAAACCAAATAATTCTTTTTTTTGACCTAAATCACCAGTAACAGCAATAATTTCAGCGTCATATTTTTCGCTTAACCATTTTACCATTACTGAGGTATCAAGTCCACCAGAATAAGCAACAACAATTTTTTTTGGATTCATAAATTTCTCCTACGAGTCCACGTTAGCAGACTCACTTAATAATGTGTTTTAGTAATCATGTTTTTAATCATTCTAATAACTGTAGGAATGTTCTTTGCTCTATCTGGAACGACAAGCACGGTGTCATCACCACCTACTGTACCAAGAATTTCTTGTTTGTTTAATCGGTCAATATAATGAGCAACTCCTTGTGCTCTACCGGCTAAAGTTCTGAGTACAATTAGTTGTTCGTTACTTTCAATTGAAATAATTTCGTAACTAACCAATTTCCCAATTTGTTTGCCAGCTTCATCACTATTTAAAATGTATCTAATTCCATTTTCTGTAATTGTGCGAACAACGCCAAGTTCAGCAAAATCACGACTTAATGTCGCCTGTGTAGCCGAAACTTCCTTCTTCAAAAGTAATCTGGCTAACTCTTCCTGGCTACCTATTACTTTTGTATTTAGCAAGTCTTTAATAAGACTTTGTCTGTTTGCTTTAGCTGACATGCCAACCTCCAATATTAATTAATTTGTATTGGCAATATCCGAACTTCCATTTGAAAAAGAAAACATTAAAAGGACGGAAGTGAATATTTTTACAAAATAATGAATATCATCTTTTGTGATAATAAATGGTGGAAGTAGCCGTAAAACAGAATCTCCCGAGTTTCCAACTACAATACCTTCGTTCAAAAGTTCTTTTGCAATTGTTTTTGCAATTGGTTTGGTGAATTCAATTCCTATAATTAATCCTTTTCCTCTTACAGTTTTAATTAAAGGATTTTTCAACGCAATAATAATTTCTTGAATTTGCACACCAGCATTAGTAATATAGTTTAGCTGCAATTCTGTTAACAAATCCATTACATTATTTGCTGCAGCAATTGCTACGGGATTTCCACCAAAAGTTGAACCATGATCACCTGGTTTTATTACATCCGATACTTTTTTTGCACAAATAGTTGCACCTAAAGGTAATCCATTTGCAATCCCTTTTGCAGATGTTAAAATGTCTGGAACAATATCAAAGTATTGATGAGCAAATAACTTTCCAGTTCTTCCTATACCAGTTTGTACTTCATCCAATATTAGAAGCAGATTATTTTCATCACAAATTTTTCTTAACTCAACTAAGTAGTTTTCATCTGGAACAATTACACCGCTTTCACCCTGAATTGGTTCAACCATTATAGCAGAAGTTAATTTATCAATACTGTTTTTAATTTGCTTAATATTACTATAATCCACTAACTTAAATCCAGGAAGCATTGGAGCAAAACCCTCCCACAATTTACTTTGACCAGTTGCAGAAAGACTTCCCATTGTTCTACCGTGGAAACCACCATTTGCAACAATTATTGTTTTTCGTTCGCCACCCCATTTCCTTGCAAATTTTATTGCTGCTTCATTTGCTTCGGTTCCAGAATTACAAAAGAAAACAGAATCCATTCCCGTTGCTTTTGTTAATTTTTCAGCAAGTTCTTCTTGTGGAGTAGATTCAAACAAATTGGAAACGTGCCAAAGTTTACTAAGTTGCTTGTTAGCTGCATCTGTAATTGTTGGATGTTGGTGCCCAAAACCTGTAACTGCGATTCCAGAAAGAAAATCGAGATATTCTTTCCCGTTTTTATCGTAAAGTATACTTCCTTTTCCTTTAACAAATTCAACAGGATATCTATTATAATTTTTTAACAATGCATTTTTCATTATATAGCCACCCTTTTGGATTCAACAATCCAGGTACCACCCATATCGTTTAGTAATGCGGATTTAAATTTTAATCTTGTAGGATTATTTCCTATCCAAACTTTTTTTACAGCTTTGTTTAATAACTCAATACCGCTTTCTAGTTTTGGAATCATTCCATCAGTTATGTTGCCATTTTCAATACCGATTTTAATATCATTCTCCGATATTTCAAACATATCAACACCATTTATTTTAACAGCGTCAATATCTGATACAAACAATACTGTATCTACAGCTAATGCAATGGCAAGTTCTTTGGCAAATAAATCGGCATTCACATTCATTAAATTACCATCCACATCTCTGCAAATTGATGAGTAGACTGGAATTACTCCATTTTTCATTAAATCTTTTAGCCAAGTTATGTCACCTTTTAAGTGTGGCACACCAACAAAACCTAACTCTTTATCAAGATATTCTGCTACAAATAAATTTCTATCAATTCCGTTTAAGCCAGTTGCATCAAAATTTTTTGATTGGAGAAAACTTGTAATTGTTGAGTTTGTTAATCCACCTTGTACTGCTGAAACAACATCCATAATATCTTTTGTTGTTTTTCTTTGTCCATTAACAAACTGAGAAGCTAAGTTCATAGCAGATGACCATTCGGTAATCATTTTTCCAGCACCGTGAACTATTATTAAACCATCATAATTTTCTTTTAAATCTTTTAACATTTCAACATAATGATGATTTGTTGTAAACTCATTTAGAGCTTTACCGCTTAATTTTAATAATACTATTTTCATTTTATTTACTCTCAATTCTTTAATTTATGATCTGTAGGTTGCATTTATTTTTATATAATTTTCTGTAAAATCGCATGTCCACCAAGTTGAGCTTCCACTTCCAGCATTTAGATTTATAGAAATCTTAATTTCTTTTTTGGATAAAATTGCAGTTGCTTCTTCTTCGTCAAACTCATGCTCGTAATTTTTTCCAAGAATTACCATATCGTCAAATTTTATTTCAACTAATGAGGGATCAAAATCAACTCCACTTTTCCCGGCTGCAGAAAGAATTCTGCCCCAATTAGCATCACTCCCGTATATTGCTGTTTTAACTAGTGGCGAGTTTGAAATTGATCTTGCAATAGTATTTGCGTCATCATCATTGTTACAACCAGTAATTGCAATTTCAATAAGTTTTGTAGCTCCTTCACCATCAACAACAATCATTTTTGCCAGTTCAATAGAAATTGCTTGAAGTGCTTCAAAGAATAATTCTTCATTTTCAGTATTTTCTTCCACTTTAATTTTTGAAACTCCGTTTGCCATAAGTACAACCATATCATTTGTGCTTGTGTCACCATCAACTGAAATTTTATTAAAAGAGTTATTAACACTATTTAATAATAATTTTTTTAAGAAATTTGTTTCTATTTCAGCATCTGTTGTCATAAAAGAAAGCATTGTAGCCATGTTTGGCATAATCATTCCACTTCCCTTTGCAATTCCACCAATTGTTACTTCTCCAGTTGTTAACTGAACTTTTACGGCAAATGATTTTTCAACTAAATCTGTAGTCATAATTGCTTTTGCTGCCTTAATTCCATCAGTGTAATTTAACAGTCCAACAATTGAATTAATTCCAGTTTTTATTATATGCATAGGCATGTACTGACCAATTACGCCAGTTGAACTAATAACAACTTCCGATTGATCAATTCCTAATTTTTCAGAACAATATTTTTGCGATTCCAACGCATCACTTAATCCTCTATCGCCAGTGCAAGCATTTGCATTACCTGAGTTGACTAAAATTGCTCTTACTTTTCCACCTTTACTAATTAGTTCTTGCGAAACCAATAATGGAGCAGCTTTTACTTTATTTAATGTAAATGTTCCAGCTACATTGCATGGTTCATCAGAAACGATTAATGCTAAATCTTTTCTTTTTCTTTTTATACCTGCATGTATGCCAGATGCTTTTATTCCAGCAACCGAGGTAACTGAACCATTTTCAATAAATTTGAACATTTTTGAAATTCCTTAATTGTTTTTTGTGTTTAATAATCCTAAAGTTTCGTTCCAGCCAAACATTTTATTCATATTTTGAATTGCTTGTCCCGAAGCTCCTTTGATTAAATTATCTATTGTTGATGTTATTATAACCGTTTTATTTTTTGCGGAAATATTGATGTCGCAAAAGTTTGTGTTTACAACCCATTTTAATTCTGGAGGAACATTTCTCATTCTAACAAATTTTGAATTTGCATATTCAGTTAAATACTTTTCTGAAATCTCCTCTTCACTAATTTCAGAATTTAAATGAATAGTGGAAGTTGAATAAATTCCTCGTGCTATTGGAAGAAGATGAGTCGTAAAAGCAAAAGGAGAATTCATTCCATATTTTTTTAATTCTTGCTCAATTTCTGGCTGATGTCTGTGTTTATTAACGTTATAAGCTTTCACATTTCCGTCAAGTTCAGAAAGAAGAAGTTCGGTTTTTGGTGATTTACCAGCACCGCTTGCGCCAGAATAAGAAACTGAACTAATGCTAATTATTTTATTGGCATAAAATCTTAGAAAAGGAATTAATGCTAATTGTATTGAAGTAGGATAACATCCCGGATTTGCAATAAATTCCGAGTTTAGTGTTTTTTCGTTATTAATATCCGCTAATCCATACACTTTTGTCGCTAGCAAATCAGCAGAAGTGTGATCAAATTGGTACCACTCTTTATATAGTTTTTCAGAATCAAGTCTGTAATCACCACCCAAATCAATTACTTTAATAGCTTTTTCCAGCAATAAAGGAACATACTTTAATGATTCTCCATGAGGAAGAGAGATAAAGTACAAATCATGTGAATAAGAAAGATTATCAACAGATTTAATGGTTTGGTTTTCAATAACTCCTAAAAGTTCTGGAAAAATATCCAACAATTGGCTTCCTGCACTATTATTTGCATAAATAGTGTATTCCGAAACATTTTCATGCTTTTGAATAAACTCTAATAAATATTTTCCGGTATAACCAGTACCACCGATGATTCCTACTGAAATCATTTTTTTCCTTTTAATTAATAATTTTTGTTAAGTATGTGCTATTTAAAATAAATAGATTATTATTACCCCTGAAGGGGGCGACGACGAGAGCGACGATGTGACTCGTTTGAGCTAGTTGATATGATAATATTTAATAAATTTAATTTCATGATGCCAAAGTAAAAAAATGGAAAATGTTTGTCAACCACATAATGAATATTTTTTTAATAAATATTCATTATGCGAATATAAATGCAGTATATCAGAATAATAATGTATATTTATGCATGTAGCTTAACTATAAATATATTTTGTTTGATTTGTAGAGATAATAACTTTATAATTACATCATAAAATTTAAGAAATTATGAAAAACAAAATCAACATATTAAATATTAACCCAAACCATCATCATTATAACTTGATTGTGCACTCGGGTAATTAATAATTATTATTATATATATAAGAAAAAGTTTATTAACCCCGAAATTTCGGGGTTTTTTGTTTTAAAGGAGAAAAAATGGAAACAAATATTTTAAGATTGGCTATTCAAAAAAAAGGCAGACTTGCGGATAATTCTTTAGAGTTGCTAAAATCTGCAGGAATTAGAATTGATAATTACTCTCAACAATTATTAATTAAAGCAAATAATTTTGATTTGGAGCTTTTATTTATTCGTGATGATGATATTCCAGAATATGTGCAGGATGGAATTGCAGATATTGGAATAGTTGGCGAAAATGTGATTTTGGAGTCGGGAAAACAGCTTAAAACAATTGAAAAATTAGGTTTTGGAAAGTGCAGAATGTCAATTGCAATTCCTAAAATGGATAGCTTTAATTCCATAAAGGATTTGGTAGGCAAAAACATTGCAACCACATATCCTAAAATTTTGAATAACTATTTAAGTGCAAATAATATTAATGCAAAAGTACATTATATTAGCGGCTCTGTTGAAATTACTCCAAATATTAATCTTGCAGATGCTATTTTTGATATAGTTAGTACTGGAAGCACATTAATTAGCAATGGATTAAAAGAAGTAGAAACGGTGTTGAAATCGGAAGCAGTATTGATTTCCAACAATAATCTTTCAGAAAGTAAAAAATTGCTATTGGAGCAAATTCTTTTTAGAATTAGAGCTGTAAACCAAGCAAAAAACAACAAATATATACTTCTAAATGCTCCAAATGAATCATTGCAAAAAATTACGGAAATGTTGCCTGGTGTTAAAAGTCCGACCATAATGCCACTTGCAATTGAAGGTTGGAGTTCGGTTCACACAGTAATTAGTGAGGATGATTTTTGGAATAAGATTGAAAATCTCAAAAATGCTGGTGCACAAGGAATTCTTGTTTTACCAATTGAAAAAATTATTGTTTAAGAGGTTGAAGTGAAAACAATTAAATATCCCGACTTAACAGGAATTAAAGATTTATTAAAACGACCATTATTTGAAAACGAAATAATTAAAGAAAAAGTTTTATCAATAATTAATGAAATAAAACTAAATGGCGACAAAGCTTTAATAGAGTTTACTCAAAAATTTGATGGAATTGAACTTGACAAATTACATGTTTCAGAAGAAGAAATAAACGAAGCTGATAAAGTAATAGACAGCAACTTAAAAAATGCAATTGAGGTTGCAAGAAAGAATATTTATAAATTTCATAAATCTCAAGTTAATACAATTTCAAAAATTGAGATAGAAGAAGGAATAACATGTTGGCGAAAAGATGTGCCAATTCAAAAAGTTGGGCTGTATATTCCAGGAGGAAGTTCGCCACTATTTTCAACTTTGCTTATGCTTGCAATTCCAGCCCAAATTGCTGGTTGTGACGAAATAATAATATGCACTCCACCACAAAAAAATGGAAATGTTGCACCTTCAATTTTATTTGTCGCAAAATTGTTAGGAATTAAAAAGATATTTAAAGTCGGCGGCACTCAAGCAATTGCAGCAATGGCTTTTGGAACTGAAACAATACCGAAGGTTGATAAAATATTTGGACCTGGGAACCAGTGGGTAACCGCTGCTAAACAAATTGTAAATTCATTTGGAGTTGCAATTGATATGCCAGCTGGACCATCGGAAGTGCTTGTTATTGCTGATGATTCTGCAAACGCAAAATTTGTTGCTGCCGATTTGCTTTCGCAAGCTGAACATGGTGCTGATAGTCAAGTGATTTTAATATCAACAAGTGAAAAATTAATTACCAAAGTTGAAGATGAAGTCGATATTTTGACAAATCAACTTTCGAGAAAAATGATTATTGAGCAATCATTAAAAAATTGCGTTATAATTTTAGTCAATAATTTGGATGAGGCAATTACCATTTCAAACATTTATGCTCCAGAACATTTAATATTAGCAGTTGAAAATCACGAAATACTAGCAGAAAAAGTTGTTAATGCTGGTTCGGTATTTCTTGGAAATTATTCGCCAGAATCTGCTGGGGATTATGCAACTGGCACAAATCATACGCTACCAACAAACGGATTTGCATCAACTTATAGTGGAGTTTCGCTAGATAGCTTTATGAAAAAAATAACATTCCAAAAATTAACGAAGTCGGGCTTGGCCAAAATTGCTTTTGCAATAGAAGCAATGGCTGAAGCGGAAGGTTTGGACGCACATAAATTAGCTGTAACAATAAGAGGCAAAGAATAAAATGATTAATATTCAAGAATTACTTCGGAAAAATATACGTGAATTAAAACCATATTCTTCTGCACGTGATGAGTACACAGGAAGTATCGGAATATTTTTGGATGCAAACGAAAATTCATTTGGCTCGATTCCAGAAGGGAAATTGAACCGTTATCCTGATCCACATCAAAGTGCGATAAAAGAGAAATTGGCTAAAATAAAAGGAGCAAATCCCGAAAATATTTTTATCGGAAATGGAAGTGACGAAGCAATTGACATTGTAATAAGAGCATTTTGCGAGCCTGGCAAAGATTCTGTTTTAATTATGCCACCAACTTATGGAATGTATAAAGTGGCTGCGGATATAAATGATGTTCAAACAATTGATATTCCACTCACAGAGGATTTCCAAATTGAAACTGAAAAAGTAATTAGCGCAATTGCTGAATTTACAAAAATTATTTTCATCTGTTCGCCAAACAATCCAAGTGGAAATTTACTTGATAGAAATTCAATATATTTAATTCTAAGTACTTTCAATGGAATTGTAGTTGTTGACGAAGCTTACATTGATTTTTCAAACGAAGAAAGTTGGATAAAGGAATTAGATAATTTTAATAATCTTGTAGTGTTGCAAACTTTTTCTAAAGCTTGGGGATTAGCCAATATTCGTGTTGGAATGGCATTCGGTAACTCAGAAGTTATTTCGGTTATGAATAAAATAAAATATCCATATAATGTTAATGGAGTTAGCCAAAAAATGATAATAGAGGCTTTGGATAACGAAGTGAAGAAGAATAAGGTTGTCAAAAGCATCAACACAGAAAGAGAAAAACTGATTAAAGAATTACACAATTTCAGTTTAATAGAATATGTTTATAAATCAGATGCAAATTTTTTGTTAGCTAAGGTAAATAATGCAAATAAAATTTATAATTATCTTTTAGAAAATAAAATAATTGTGAGAAATCGTTCAAATATGATTCACT
The DNA here is from genome assembly GCA_002786785.1 of Ignavibacteriales bacterium CG18_big_fil_WC_8_21_14_2_50_31_20. Classification (GTDB taxonomy): domain Bacteria; phylum Bacteroidota; class Ignavibacteria; order Ignavibacteriales; family Melioribacteraceae; genus 1-14-2-50-31-20. Next base: position 25,817 of record PCUD01000153.1, read on the forward strand.
GCAAAGACTGTTTAAGATTTACCATCGGAACAGAATATGAGAACACAAAGTTAATAGAAACGCTAAAAAGGTACGAAGAGGAAAAATGAAAAAAGTACTATTCATTGATAGAGACGGAACAATAATAATTGAGCCTGAAGATGAGCAAATAGATTCGCTTGAAAAATTAGAGTTTTATCCAAAAGCAATTTCTGTGCTTAGTAAAATTGCAAAGGAGCTTGATTATATATTAGTTATGGTTACTAATCAAGATGGATTAGGCACAGAATCGTTTCCAGAAAATACTTTCTACCCAGCACAGAACAAAATGTTGACAACATTAAAAAATGAAGGTGTTGAGTTTGTGGAAATTATAATAGATAAATCATTTTCACACGAAAATCTTCCAACACGGAAACCTGGAATAGCTTTGCTTAGTAAATATATAAGTGGAGATTATGACTTGGCAAATAGCTACGTAATTGGTGATAGAATTACAGATGTGCAATTAGCGAAGAATTTAGGAACTAAATCAATCTATCTTAATAAAGACATTAACAATGGAGCAACGCATACTACTCTTGATTGGGATGAAATATTTGATGAAATAAAACGAGATTATCGTACTGCAAATATTGTACGAAAGACAAAAGAAACAGTAATTGAAGTTGAATTAAATCTTGATGGAAAAGGCAAGCACTCAATAAATACTGGATTACATTTTTTTGATCACATGCTTGCTCAATTGTCACAACACTCACTTTGCGATATTAACATTACCGCAAAAGGCGATTTGGAAGTTGATGAACATCACACAATAGAAGATACAGCAATTGCACTTGGCGAGGCATTTTTGTCCGCTCTTGGAGATAAAAAGAAAATTGAAAGATATGGTTTTATGTTGCCAATGGATGACATAATTGCAAATGTTGCAATAGATTTTTCTGGACGCAGTTGGTTACAATGGAAGGTGAAATTCAAAAGAGAATTAATTGGAGATGTACCAACAGAAATGTTCTCCCATTTTTTTAAATCTTTTTCTGATGCTGCAAAATGTAATCTTTATATAAAAGCAAAAGGCGAAAATGAGCATCATAAAATTGAGGCAATATTTAAGGCATTTGGTCGGTCGATAAAACAAGCTGTAAGTAAAAATACATCTAATGCCGATGTGCCCAGTACAAAAGGAATAATATAAAAGTATGTTGTTAAATTGTTCTATTGCTAAATTGTTAAAAGATTACTTTAATGCGACTTTTAAATGTTTTTCCAACAATTTAACAATGCAACAATTAACAATTAGAAATACGTTCACTAAATATTCACATTAGAATCTAATAATTGCAAAGTAAAATCATGAAAATAGTTATAATAAAATACAACGCTGGTAATGTTTATTCCGTTGCTGCTGCACTTGAAAGAATTGGATATAGTTCTGTAATATCAAGTGATTTAGAAGAAATAAAATCTGCTGATAAAATTATTTTTCCTGGAGTTGGTGAAGCAAGTAGCGCTATGAAATTTATTGGCGAAATTGGCTTGGATAAAATAATATCCAAACTAAAGCAACCTTTTCTTGGTGTTTGCTTGGGCTTGCAATTGTTGTGCGATTATTCAGAGGAACGTGACACCAAGTGTTTGGGCGTTTTTAATGAAAGAGTTAAACTATTTTCTGGAAATGAAAAAGTGCCACACATGGGTTGGAACTCAATTAGTTTTAATGAACAAAAATTATTTACGGATGTTAAAAATGGATCGTTTGTTTATTATGTGCATAGCTATTATGCCGGTTTGAACAAATACACAATTTCCGAGACAAATTATATTCAACCATTTAGTGCAGCATTGCACAAAGATAATTTTTACGCCCTTCAATTCCATCCCGAAAAGAGTGGATTAGTTGGAGAACAAATACTAAAAAATTTTATTGAGTTAATATGATTAAAATTATTCCAGCCATTGATATTATTGATGGTAAATGCGTTCGCCTTACAAAAGGTGATTATTCACAAAAAATAATTTACAATGAAAATCCTTTAGAAGTTGCTAAAGAGTTTGAAGATAATGGAATTAAATATTTGCATCTTGTTGATTTAAATGGAGCTAAGGCAAAACAAATTGTTAACTGGAATATTCTGGAATCCATTTCACAAGAGACTAAATTGGAAATTGATTTTGGTGGTGGAATAAGGTCAAAAGAGGATTTGCGAATTGCTTTCCAAAGTGGTGCAACAAAAATTACTGCAGGAAGTATTGCTGTAAAGGAAAGAGATTTAGTAATATCGTGGATTGACAAATACAAAGAAAAAGTAATTTTAGGAGCTGATACAAAAAATGAAATGATTTCAATAAATGCGTGGGAAGTTACTACAGACATACCTTTAATTGAATATATAAGAGGTTATTGGTCATTGGGAATAAAGGAAGCGATAGTAACTGATATTTCTCGTGATGGAGTGCTTTTGGGTCCAGCATTTGATTTGTATAAAAAAATCCAAACAGAAATTCCAGCTTTACAATTAATTGCCAGTGGCGGAGTTTCAAAAATAGAGGATGTTGATAAATTGAATGCACAAAATATTTATGGCGTTATAATTGGTAAAGCTATCTATGAGGGCAGAATAAAATTTGACGAATTAAAGAGATATTTATGCTAACGAAAAGAATTATACCATGTTTAGATATTAAAGATGGTAAAACCGTAAAAGGAGTTAATTTCATTAATTTGAAAGATGCTGGAGATCCAGTTGAACTTGGAATAAAATACGCTGAATTTGGTGCAGACGAACTTGTATTTCTTGATATTACTGCAACAGTTGAGAAACGAAAAACACTTGTGGAATTAGTGAAAAGAATTGCTCAAAACATAAATATTCCTTTCACAGTTGGTGGTGGAATAAATGATGTTGATGCAGTGGATGCATTACTTAATTCAGGAGCAGATAAAATTACAGTTAATTCATCAGCCGTAAATAATCCATCTTTGATTGATGAACTTGCAAATAGATTTGGCAGTCAATGTATAGTTTTATCTGTTGACACAAAAAAAGTCGGTTCGTTACAAAAAATATTTACCAATGGTGGAAGAACAGAAACCAACAAAGAACTTGTTGCGTGGGCAACTGAAGCCGTAAATCGTGGAGTTGGAGAAATACTATTAACATCAATGGACCATGATGGAACAAAGGAGGGATTTGCTATTGAGATAACAAAACAACTTTCTGAGATGCTTTCTGTTCCAATAGTTGCTTCTGGAGGAGCTGGAAACATGGAGCATTTTGTAGATGTGTTTCGCAAAGGTAAAGCTGATGCGGCATTAGCTGCAAGCATTTTCCATTTTGGTGAAATAGGAATTCCAGAACTAAAAAAATATTTACTAAACAATAATATCCCGGTGAGATTATGAACATAGATTTTGACAAAAGCAATGGATTAGTTCCTGTAATAATTCAACATTATAAAACAAATACTGTGCTAATGTTGGGTTATATGAATGAAGAAGCATTAGAGAAAACAAAGGAATTAGGTAAAGCCACTTTTTACAGTCGTTCCAAAGAACGCTTGTGGACTAAAGGGGAAACCTCTGGTAATTATTTAATAGTAAAAGATATTTTAATTGATTGCGATCAGGATACAATTCTTATAAAAGCTGAGCCAATTGGTCCAACATGCCATACTGGAAATGATACTTGCTTCAATGAAGTTGTTGAAGAAAAGAATGATTTTCTTTATGAACTTGAAAAGATTATATCAGACAGAAAAAACAATCCAACAGATGAATCTTACACTGCGTCTTTGTTTAAGAAAGGCATTAACAAAATTGCTCAAAAGGTCGGCGAAGAAGCTACTGAAGTTGTAATTGAAGCAATGGATAATAACGTTGAATTACTCAAAGAGGAAACTTCCGATTTAATTTACCACTTATTAGTGCTGCTTGCAGAAAAGAATATTTCATTAAATGAGATTAGCGAAGTTCTTAGAAAAAGACATCAGAAATAAAATTGTGTTACATTCAAAAATAAGTTTGTTTTGTCATAAAAACATTTTATTTTTTCAAATAATTTAATCTAATTTTGAGGAAATAATGATACGACTTTTGTTAATAGCTTTTTTAATTTTTGCAACTAGCATATATTCGCAAAAATCTTCTCTATTCATACCATTGGAAGTGCAAGTAGCTTATGAAAATGGAACAAGAACATATGATGGAACAGTTAGTAATAATTATTGGATAAACCAAACTGATTATAAAATTAATGCCGAATTATTTCCTGATAGTAATTTATTGGTTGGTGACGCAAAAATTATATACAATAATTATAGTCCCGATTCACTAAGAAATATAGTATTTCGTTTGTACCAAAACATTTTCAAACCAGGTTCGGTTAGAGATTGGAATGTACCCGATTCGTATTTAGGCGAAGGAATTAAAATTACTTCCCTTAAAATAATGGGAAAAATAATTGACGTAAATTCTTCAAAGGTTAGTACAGCTGGAACAAATCTGAAAATTGCTTTGGAAAAACCATTATTCCCTAATGAAAATCTGGAAATAGAAATTAGCTGGGAATTTAATTTTTCTAAATTTCCAATGAGATTGGGCAATTATGCGGGTGATTATTTTATTGCATATTGGTATCCACAAATAGCTGTTTATGATGATGTTAACGGCTGGGATGAATTACAATATTCTGGAACTGCGGAATTTTACAATGATTTCAATAATTACGAACTGAATTTTAAAGTTCCAAGCAACTATGTCGTTTGGTCAACAGGCGACTTGTTGAATAGCAAAGATGTTTTTCAAAACAATATAATTGAAAAAATTATTGAAGCTAAAAAATCTGATAAAACAGTTCACATAATTACCGCTTTGGATTATAAAAATGATAAAGTAACCAACAGTAACTCCAGTGGAAAAAACATTTGGAAGTTTGAGGCTAAAAAAGTTCCAGATGTGGCTTGGGTAGCTAGCAACAATTATAACTGGGATGCTTCAAGTGTTGAGGTTGAAAACGGACGACGAGTTTTAACGGCTGCCATTTATCCCGATAGCATTAAGCAATATCGTAATTCTGCCAAATATGCTAACGAAACAATAAAATATATGTCCGAAGTATCACCAGGCATTCCATATCCATGGTCGCATACAACAGCTTTTACAAATAAAGCAAAGAATGGTGGAATGGAATTTCCAATGATGCAAAATAATGGCGCCCCAAAAACGGAAAGTGGCAACGCTGGATTAGTTTTCCATGAAATATCACACAGTTATTTGCCATTTTATATGGGTACAGATGAAAGACGCGCTGCTTGGATGGATGAAGGTTGGGCATCATTATTATCGCAGAATATTGTTGATAAATATGATACATCCTCTGGTCCTAAATATTATGAACGCAGAGTTTCGGATTACGTCCGAATTGCAGGAACTTTAAAAGATATGCCAATGATTTTGCCAAGTTATATGATGACTCATGGTGAATCCAGAAATAATTTTTACAATCGTCCAAATGTTGCCTATGAAGAACTTCGTCAACTATTAGGTGATGAACTATTTCATAAAGCCCTTCGCGAGTATATGAATAGATGGCATGAAAAACATCCAATTGCTTACGATTTCTTTTTTACATTCAATGAAGTTGTTGGTGAGGATTTATCTTGGTTCTGGAAGCCTTGGTTTTTTGAACTTGGATATCCAGACTTGGCAATTGATGATATAAAAGTTGATGGCGAAAATATTGCAATATCATTATCCAAAGTTGGCAATATTCCAACACAAATTGAATTAACAATTTTATATGAGGATGGTTCATCAAAAGTTATAAATGAATCTGCCTCTGTTTGGAAAGATAAAACTAAAATTGAAATAAAACAGAAGTCAGATAAAAAAATCAAATCAATAAAATTGGGCAGTGCATCAATTCCTGATGTGAACAGAGAAAACGACGTTTTTGTTTTAAATAAATAAAATTATAAAAATGAATACTATCAATGATAATCAATGGTAGTATTCATTTCCTAATAACCTCTATTTGCTATTTTGAACTCGTTCCAAATTTTGTTTGAAGATTTCCAAATTTATATCATTATTCTCAGCACCAAGCTTCACAGCCATTTTGTAGTTTTCAGCAGCTAAATCTTTCATTCCAGCTTTTTCTTGGGAATCGCCTAAACTGTCATATACATTTGCTGAAGTTGGAAATAGTTCAGCATTATATTTAAATATTTCAATCGCTTTTTCAATTTCATTTTTTGCTAAAAGTTGATATCCAATTAAATTAATAGCAATTTCATTTGGCTTTACTTCGAATCCATATTTATCACTCAATTTGGAATAATGCTCTTTTATTGCATCTAAGCCCTGTTCAACTGTTTCATTATCCAAACGCCAGCTAGAATAAATAAATTCTAAACCATCATATAAACTTTTTAATGGAACTGAGGCATGATTTTCGCTTTCGCGTTTACTAGTTTTCCAAGTTAAGTTCTCAGTCCCTTTAGATAAAAGTTCTTCCAATTTTGAAAAGCTCTCGGTGTATGCCGGTTCATTCCCGAGTGTGATAAATAAATCCTTTTTTAAATTCTGTTTCACTCCAGTGATTGAGTCTATTTTGTTAACAACGTAATTATTATCGTACATCAAATATGGACTCACGGCAATAAATGAATTGAACATTTCCGGTCTTTCAAAGAGATTGTAGATCGAAAACATTCCACATAACGAATGTCCGAATAATGTACGATATGATTCTGTTCTATAATTATTGTCAATATATGGCATTAACTCTTCCTTCATAAAATCCAAGAATTTATCTGCACCTCCAGAGGTTTTGCTGGTAATAATATGCGATGGTGTAAAGTCACGATCTCTATCGGTATTTGGAATTGCTACAACAATAGTTCTTGGCATTCTCTGATTACGAGACAAAAAATCAACAATTGTGGCGGAAAAAGCAAAATTAGCTCTTCCATCTAGAATATAAATTACGGGATATTTTTCATTACTTTGCTCATAGCCGGTAGGAAGTGAAATGAAAATAGTTCTATCTTCATTTAATATCTTGGAGTTAATTTTAATAATTTTCCCAATTTCGATGTTACCCTCATTAATTTGAGCATGCTGTTGAACTGGAATTAGTAGGAAAAGTAATAGAACTACCATTCCTAATTTTGTTTTTGAAAAATAAATTTGTTTCTTCATAAATCGTCTTCCTTTTTAATTATTTATTTGATTATCCAATTAGAATATTTATTGTTGAGTAAGACGTTTTAATCAGTTTTTAGTTTATAGAAACATTTGCCAATCGAAAATTTGGCCAAATAAAAATATAAAATAAAGTATATCTTAAAAATATCTCTGAACCGCTAATTATGAGCAGAAGGTATGTGGCAAACTTAAAAAGTAAAATGGGTTAAACAGTATTAAACTATAGCAAATAAAAATTCCTACCACACAAAAAATTTTTGCAAATTACAAGTAGATGCTGCGGCTCAGCTCTCACAAAGTGATCCATTCGGGAAACACCGGATTATACCTCAGCAGAGTTTACCCCGTTCTTTTTGCGCGGGGTTCGGCATGAATCCTTATAACGTTATACTTACGTTTTAAAAGGGGCAATATTTAACCTACCCCATTTCTTGAAAAATTATCTTAACAGTAACATTTTATTGACTTTGGTAAAACTTCCACTCTCTATTTTATAAAAGTAAACACCACTTGATAAACCAGTTGCATTAAATAGAACAGAATATTTTCCACTTGTCTGATACTTATTAACCAATTCAGCTACCTCTTGTCCAAGTATGTTATAAACAACTAAATTAACAACTCCATTTTTTGGTACCTGATAATTTATTGTTGTCGACGGATTAAATGGGTTTGGATAGTTTTCGATAAGCGTATAATTATCAATAACACCTTTTTCGGATTCATCTTCAACAGAAACTACTACACCATTTTTATTAAATATAACTAAACCACCACCTTCAGTTCCAAGTAGTATGTTGCCATTATTTTCAATAATTATTGAACTAATATAATTTTCAGGTAATGCTGAATTTTTAGTATTGTAGTTTTGCCAGTCAGTGTCATTATAAAAATATAAACCACCACCACTAGTAACAATCCATTTGTTATCTAATGAGTCAAAATCTATTCCAGTAATGTAGTTAATACTTAATCCCGAATTTTCTTTATTATAAATAGTCCATTCTGTGTTTTCTAAAACCGCCAGACCATGGTTTGTGCAAACCCATGGCTTTCCAAACTTATCAAAATTAATATCATTTATAGTTTCTCCTGATAAGAAACTTTCCCAATTGGAATCATCAAATTTATTTAATCCTCCAGACTTTGTACCTATCCATTTATTTCCATTAGCATCAATTGAAATAGCAAGAATATCATTGCTTGAAATGTTAGAATTTGATGTGTTAAAAATCGTCCAATTAGTGCCATCGTACTTGACCAATCCACCACCAAAAGTTCCAATCCAAATATTGTTGTTAGAGTCTATATCGAGGGACCTTACTTTGTTTACAGGTAGTTCGGAATTTGAATATGAATATGTAACCCAATCTTCACTATCATAATACGTTAAACCCTTGCCTGTTCCAAACCAAACCATATTATTGTTATCAACTGCTATGCAATACAAATCAGCACTCCATTCATCAGCATTCAATGGATTGTGATATGTTTCCCAACTAATACCATTATACTTTGATAGGCTAGGTCTAGGTCTATAATAACTCCCAATCCACAAATTTCCATTATTGCTAATAGCCATATCTTTAATAATGTTGCCACCCAATCCAGAATTAGATGTGTTATAACTATTCCAATTATAATCGTCAAACTTAAATAACCCACCACCATACGTACCCAACCACTTTTTACCATTGTTATCAATTAGAATTGGCCAAACTTCATTATTTGTTAGTTCTGAATTAGATGTGTTAAATATTTCCCATTCGCCATTATTGAATTTTGCTAAACCTCCCCCATGAGTTCCAATCCACTTATTATTATAATCATCAATCTCAATCCATAATACAAAGTTGTCTTCCAAAGGTGAATTGCTTGAATTATAGGTTTTCCATGTTGACCCATCAAACATTGTTAGGCCTTCATCAAGAGTTCCACACCATTTATTTCCTGTACTATCAATGGCAATTGTATAAACTCTATCATCTGGTAAATCTGAGTTTGCTTTATTATAACTATTCCAATTTTCACCATTAAACGAGCATATACCACTCCCTGCAGTCCAAAGTAAACCTTTAGAATCAAAGGCTAAAAACCAAACTCCAAGACCAGTTAAACCAGAATTAGACGAGTCATAATGAATTGTATTTGTTTCATCAAATTTATATATTCCATTATAATTTGTTCCAATCCACTTATTATTTAGGGAATCAATCAAAATTGATGTAACGGACATTTTTTTTGGAAAATCTGAATTTGTTGAATCATATACAGTCCATGAGTTTCCGTCAAAACTAACTAATCCTCCAGCCCATGTACCAATCCATTTTACTCCCTCGTCATCAACAGCAATTGCTCTTACCTGATTACTTTGTAATGGTGAATTAACTTTGTTATAATGTGTTGTCTCTCTAGTAGTCTTGTGTAATTTAACCAAACCCCCAAAAGTGCCAACCCAAAGATATTCTCCATCCTCTGCTAATGCCATTATCTCACCACCAAACGTATGGTTTACCCATTGAGGTGTTTGTGTAAAAACAGTTGAACTATTTAATAAATAGATTAGCAATACAATTCTGCATATATTCTTCATTTTATAATCCCTTTTTGTTTTCCTATCATTAAAAAAATGAGTATTAAAGTTTACTCTTGCTAATAGCTCATAAAGTAATTAGCAAGAGTAATTCTTTTAATTATCACCTTTTTCAACCATCATCGTAAGTTGTAAATCAATTTCAAAGTCCCAAGGTCCACCATTTTGTAGATCCCAATAAAAACTATCAGTATCAGTATAAATACCATCTGGTTTATACAACTTTTGTGCTTTCACAATATAAGTGCCACTACCAGCACCTAGGCAGCAAACACATATTGAATAAGCACCTTGGCTATTTGTAAATGTAGATTTTAACAAATTTCCATCTTTCCATAGCTCAACCTTTGCATTTTCGACCCAATTCCACCAATAGTCTTTTGATACTACCCCATGAACAAAAGTGTCAGGGATTCTTAAACCTGTATCTTTTCCTAAACTCCCGTTTTGATTCTCAATTGGTTTTGTTTCAACTAAAATATCACTACATCCTCCAACAAAGCCAATCATTAATAATAATGAAATTAAATAAATCAACGAATACACTTTTCCGTTTTTCATTTTTTACTCCTTGTTTTGTTTATGATTTGCAAAACACACATTGTGTTTTGCTTGTTTTATTCTAATTAAAATCACAATTCCAAATATTGCCAACCTTTTTAGTAAGTATAACTTTAAAGAATTTTATCTGGAAATGAGCAAAAAAGTATAAGTCGATTGTCGTCCATTTCATTTATAGATAAAACTTTGTTGTGCGAAACCATCATTTCATATTGTTATGGGTATTTAATCTGGTTTCCATTTTGTTTTTTCAAGTTATCACGCAGCTTTTGCAGTTAACATTACAACTATTAAATAGTTCTAACAAAATTGAATTTCTAAAAAATGCAGTTCAAATAAAATCCCGTCACATCATTCCTCACAAATAATCACTCTCTGCATTTGTTAAATTAAACTTAAATAAAATAATTTATAGAACAAAAAGTTTTCTTATCTAATTACAAAATGTCTTTGACTCTATATCTATACTTCTATCAAAAACACTTCTTAAAAACAAAAAAGGGAGTTGAAAAATCAACTCCCTTTTTATACAATTATGTTTAACCCCAAATATGCATTAGAAAAGCATTAATGCATATTCGACTAACTCG
>PCUD01000111.1 GCA_002786785.1 Ignavibacteriales bacterium CG18_big_fil_WC_8_21_14_2_50_31_20
ATAAATTCATTTTGGCTCTTTTTTTATTTAAAATATTCTCTTAGGTAAATATACGGATATTCATTAATTATTATTATCCTTTGCTGCTATTAGATACTTATTAAAAAGGCATATTTGCTGAGCTTGTAATGGTAATGTATAAATTTTTATTAACTTATAATTAGGATCAAAAACAAAAATGTCAGAATTATCATTTTTTGTTTTATCGCCCCCAAGGATATATGTTACTCCATTTGAATCAATGAACAAAGAAATTATAATCTTTTGAGTTGGAATTTCCTTAAATGTTTTTGTGTTAAAGTTAAAATTTTATCAAATAAAACACAATATCTTTTAATGGATATTAAACTATAATTATTTTCCACTTGATATTATTATGCATTTTTCCAAGTTTAAATAGTTTTTATGTTTAAATAATGCAAGTGTATAAAATGGAACAAAAGTTAGAGTTTATTCTTAACGACAAAAATATTTCTGTTCACGATAATCCCGCAAAAACATTATTGGATTTTATTAGAAATAATGAAGGATTGAAAGGAACTAAAGAAGGCTGCCGCGAAGGTGATTGTGGAGCTTGCACTGTGCTTCTTGGCGAAATTGTAAGCAATAAGCTAAAGTATAAATCGGTTAATTCATGTCTATTTCCAGTTGGAAGAGTTGCTGGTAAACACGTTGTTACAATCGAAGGTTTGAATGACCCAAAAAATTTAACTCCAATTCAGGAAGAATTTAATAACGAAGGTGCTTCGCAATGTGGCTTTTGTACTCCAGGTTTTGTTAATTCACTTACTGGATATGTGATTGAAAATAATAAATTGGAATTTCACAAAGCCGAAAATGCAATTGCTGGCAATATTTGTCGTTGCACTGGTTACTCATCAATTAAACGAGCAACCGATAATGTTGTTGAATTTATAAATAGCTTAAATATTATTAGTAATGAGCGAATAAAATCGCTTGTTGATAAAAATATTATTCCAAAATATTTTTTAGAGATTGAAAATAGACTTATAAAATTGAAAAAAAATGAATCAAATGATAATAATTCTAAAATGCTTGTTGGTGGTGGAACTGATTTATTTGTTCAAAAAGCTGAGTCACTTCTTTCGCAGGAGATTTCATTTTCAAACAATTATAATTTAAACGAAATTAAAATTATTGGAAGTGAAATTCAATTGGGTGCTGCAGTTACTGTTGAGCAAATTAAAAATTCTGAAATATTTATTAAATATTTCCCTACGCTAACAGAGCAGTTAAGTTTATTTGCATCACTTCCTATTAGGAATAGTGCAACTATTGGTGGCAACATTGTTAATGCTTCTCCAATTGGTGACTCAACATCAATATTTTTAGCACTTAATTCTGATTTAATTATTAGTTCAAAAGAAAAAAAACGTAAAATAAAACTAAGTGAATTTTATAAAGGTTATAAAATTTTAGATTTAATGAATGATGAATTGGTTGAAGAAATTATTTTTGAACTTCCCGGTTCTAATACAAAATTCAGCTTTGAAAAAGTTAGCAAGCGTACTTATCTTGATATTGCAAGTGTTAATTCAGCAATAAAAATTGAAACAGAGAATAATTTAATCAAATCAGTATTTCTTTCTGCTGGTGGAGTTTCACCAATTCCACTTTTGTTAAAAGAAACTTCAAATTATTTAACCAATAAATTTATAACTGCACAATTAGTTTTGGACTCAATAAATATTGTTCATTCTGAAATTTCACCAATAAGTGATATTAGAGGAAGTGCAGATTATAAAAAGCTCCTGTTAAGCCAGTTGATAAAAGCACATTTCATAAAACTTTTCCCAGAATTAGTTGATATGGAGGTATTGCTATGAAAAATTTTGATGCAATAAGTCATATCAAAGGTAAATCACTTTATATTGATGATTTTTCACTTCCAGAAGGAACTTTGCACGCACTAGTTTTTGATTCCAAAATTGCACACGGCAAAATTTTGAGCTTAAATATTGAAAAAGCAAAATTGATTGAAGGAGTTTACGCAGTTATTACGGCTAAAGATATTCCAAACGAAAACCAAATAGGTGGAATTATTTTGGACGAAACTCTGCTTGCTGAAAATGAAGTCCATTTTATTGGCGAACCTATTGCAATTGTTGTAGCTAAATCATTAGAAATAGCTCGCAAAGCTGCAAAGGAAATTGAGATAGAATTTCAAAAATTGGATGTAATTATTGAACCACGCGATGCATTTGCGAAAAATTCACTAATTGTTCCACCAATAATTTTTTCTTCTGGAAATGTAAATGAAGCTTGGAAAGAGTGCGATTTAGTCGTTGAAGGAAGTATCGATTCTGGCGCACAAGAACATTTGTATCTTGAAACTCAAGGTGCAATTTCAATTCCAATTGAAGAAAATAAGATTAAAATTATATCTTCAACTCAAAGTCCAACTGCGGTTCAAAAACAAGCGTCAAAAGTGCTTGGAGTTCCAATGCACCAAATTGAAGTTGATGTTTTAAGACTTGGTGGAGCTTTTGGCGGTAAAGAAGATCAGGCCACAGCTTGGGCGGTTATGTCGTGTTTGGCTGCTAAAATTTTGAATAAACCCGTCAAATTAGTCCTTTCGCGCGAAGATGATTTGCGAATGACCGGTAAACGTCATCCTTACTCATCTGATTACAAAATTGGATTAACGAAAAATGGCAAAATTATTGCTTATGAAGTTACATTTTATCAGAATGCAGGTGCAGTTGCTGATTTATCAACAGCAGTTTTAGAGCGGACTTTGTTCCACGCAACAAATAGCTATTTTATTCCAAACGTGAAAGCTACTGGAATTAGTTGCAAGACAAATCTTCCTCCAAATACAGCTTTTAGAGGTTTTGGCGGACCGCAAGGAATGTTTGTAATTGAATCAGCAATTGTAAAAGCCGCTTCGTTATTGGGTTTGTCGCCTTCCGAAATTCAAAAAAGGAATCTTTTGGTTGATAATAATTCATTTTATTATGGACAAGTTGTCAAAAATTCGCAAGCAGTAAATTCTTGGGTTAAAGCCGAAGAAAAATTTAATTGCAAACTTATGCTTGAAGAAATACAAAATTTCAACAATAAAAATAAGCTTTACAAAAAAGGAATTTCCTTTATGCCAATTTGTTTTGGAATTTCCTTCACAAGTTCGTTTCTAAATCAAGCAAGCGCGTTGGTTCATGTTTATTCCGATGGAAGTGTTGGCATAAGCACTGCAGCAGTTGAAATGGGACAGGGTGTAAATGTAAAAATTGCAAGTGTTGCATCAAGAATCTTTTCAATTAATGTTAATAAAATAAAAGTAGAATCTACTAACACAACACGAGTAGCAAACACATCACCTACTGCAGCAAGTAGCGCAGCTGATATGAACGGAAATGCGACATTAATTGCTTGCACAACTATTTTAAATCGTTTGAAAAATTTTGCAAAAATTGCATTATCTGCAACTGAAAATGATGTTGTAACAATTGTGGATGAATCCGTTTTATTAAACAATCAAAAAATTGAGTTAACTTGGCAAAACTTAATTCAAAAAGCATATTTTAATAGAATAAGTCTTTCAGCTCAAGCATTTTACGCAACTCCAGAAGTCCATTTTGATAGGATAATTAACCAAGGCTCCCCTTTTGCGTATCATGTTTATGGTACAGCAATTACAACCGCAACTTTGGATGTAATTAGAGGTATTTATAAAATTGATTCAGTAAAAATTGTCCACGATTTTGGCGAAAGTTTGAACAAAAATGTAGATTTAGGACAAGTTGAAGGAGCTTTGGTTCAAGGAATTGGCTGGATGACTATGGAAGAGATAAAATACTCTGAAGAAGGAAAATTATTGGCAAATGCCCTTTCAACTTATAAAATTCCAGATATATATTCTTCACCAGAAAATATTGAGATAGTATTTTTAGAAAAATCAAAAAACAAATTTGGTCCGCTAAATTCAAAAGCAATTGGCGAACCTCCTTTAATGTATGGTATTGGTGCTTATTTTGCAATACTTGATGCAATGAAAAGTGCAAAACCAAGTAAGAAATTTGAAATTTCTGCACCAATTACTCCAGAAAAGGTGCTTGTTTCATTACATGGATAAATATGAATGACATAAAAATTTGGAAGTATATTGAAAATAAACTTATGGAAAATCATTCCATAATTTTATTAATTGTTGTGAATTCAAGTAAATCCTCACCAGGACGTGCTGGTTTTAAAATGGCAATTTCGGACGACAAAACCATAATGGGAACAATTGGTGGTGGGATTATGGAATTTGACATTATCAATGAAGTAAATAAATTATTAGATAAAAACGAGCTTGTTGGATTTTTCAGAAAGCTTGTTCACAGCAAAACCGGAGATGGTGATAAGTCAGGATTGATTTGTGGCGGCATTCAAACAATTGTTTTTAAATCACTACTAAAATCAGATTTGCCAATAATTCAGAGTATTTTACAAAGTATAAAATTACAAACATCGGGTTTGCTGCAAATTGATGAGCACCATTTTACCTTCTCCCCCGAATTATCAATTGAAGAGGATCTTTTATTTTCTTCTACAAATGAAAGTTGGATTTTTAAAGAAAATATTGGTATTCCAAACAGAGTTTATATTGTTGGTGGCGGACACGTTGGCTTAGCGGTTTCACGCATAATGTCAACATTAAATTTTTTTGTCACAGTATTTGATAATCGTTCAAGCGTTTCAACAATTTTAGAGAATAAATTTGCCGATAAAATAATTATAACCGATTATAACAAAATTAATGAGCATATAATTGAAGGAGAAAAATCTTTTGTAGTTATTGTAACTCCAAATCATAATGGCGATAAAGATGCTCTTGAATCTGTTTTGAAACTTAATCTAAAATATATTGGTTCAATGGGAAGTGCAAAAAAAATAAAAAGTATTTTTACCCAACTTATGGAAGAAAATGGCTTTACCCAAAATGAATTAGAGAAAATTCATACTCCAATTGGATTGGAAATTTTTGCAGAAACTCCAGAAGAAATAGCAATTAGTATTGCATCTGAAATTATAAAAGTAAAAAATGGAATTTAATTTTTATTAATATAAATTTGAATTATGAATCGTAAGAATTTATTTAAAAATATCATTGTGTTGTCTATTCTTCTTGCCTTCATTTCTAATAAAATGAACTCTGCAACAATTGACAACACTACTAATAAAGATAAAATTAAAATCGCAAATGATATTAATATGCTGCTTGATTCATGTTGGTTTTATCGGACCCAAAATCCAATATTAGCTTTAGATTTTGGAAATAAAGCAAATAGCATAATTGAGAGAAGTAATTACATAGAATTAAAACCAAAAACTTTGAACTTTTTAGGAGTTGTTCAAAGAAAATTGGGCGATTTATCAAAATCGCATGATTACTTTATGCAAGCCTTAGATTTAGCAAATCTTTTAATAGATTCTGCCCAAATAGGATATACATATAATAATTTAGCCGATTATTATATAAAAAAAGCCTCTTATAGTATTGCACTTGAAAATGTTTTAATTGGATATCAAATTTTTAAGAATCTAAATCATAAAATTGGCATGGCATATAGCTTAAATTATTTAGGAGAAATCTATATTCACCATAGTGATTATGAAAAAGCTCTTAAATATCTCGAAGAAGCATCTTCACTTAGGCTTGAATTAAATGATTTAAGAGGATATTCCAACACTCTTGTAAATATTGGTATTATATATTTCAAAAAACATGATTTTAATAAAGCAAGAGAACTATACAATAAGGCACTAAAATTAGATAGTGATATTAAGTATGAAAAAGGTAGGGCAAATATATTTTCGCTTTTGGGTGATATAAATATTGCAAATAATGATTTTGAAACGGCAATTAAAAGTATAAATACTGCTTTGTTGTTTAGCAATAAAACAAAAGATAAGGGCGGGATAATCCAAAATTCTAATAAATTAGGGTTTGTATATATAAAATTAGGTAAATGGGACAAAGCAAAAAAAATTTTAGAGGAAGCACTTATTTTAGCAAACAAATCTGAGCATTTAGATGAAGAGATGCGAAGTTATCTATATTTATCAGATTATTATAAAGAGACAAAACAATTTGAAACTGCACTTTCTTATTTAAATAAATATATTGTTTTAAAAGACAGCATTTTTAGCGATGAAAATATGGGACGTTTTGCAGATTTACAAACCTTATTTGCAACTGAAAATGAGAAAATTGAAAATAAACTATTAAGACATGAAATTGAGAATGAAAAATTAAGAAATAATTATCTAATCTTAATTTCTATTATTGTGTTCATTGCAATAATTTTACTTGTTTCAAAATACAAAATGCAGAAAAAATCAAATGCATTGTTGAAAGAATTAAACAGTTCAAAAGATAAATTCTTTTCAATTTTAGCCCACGATTTGAAAAATCCATTTCAAGCATTAATGGGTTATACAGATATGCTAAATGAGGATTTTGACGATTTTAGCGAAGAGGAAGTCAAGAATTCCATAAAATCCTTACAAAATATTTCACACAATGTTTATGATTTGTTGGAAGGAGTGCTTGAGTGGTCTCGTGCTCAAACTGGTAGAATGGAGTTCAATCCATTATTATTTGCTTTATCAGTTGAAGTTAATTCCATTATTGAGTTATATAATGAAAACGCAAATTCAAAGGGTATAAAATTAATCTCTGAGATAGACTCACAAATAAGTTTATTTGCCGATAGAAATATGATAAAAACCATTATTAGAAATTTAATTGCAAACGCAATTAAATTTACCAAAAGTGGCGGTTCGGTTAATATATTGGCAGAAAAAAATAAAAGCGAGATTAAATTTATTGTTGCCGACACTGGAGTTGGAATGACTCAAGAAATTATTGATTCACTTTTTAGAATTGATACTAACCACACTACAAAAGGCACAAATGGTGAAGTTGGAACAGGTGTAGGATTAATTCTTTGCTATGAATTAGTTAAACTTCATAAAGGGAAAATTTGGGCAGAAAGTAGATTGGGAATAGGTAGTAAATTTATTTTTACAATTCCAATTTAAAATCAAATAAACTCATTTTTTAATTCTTGTAATTAGTCTAAATTTTCATAGTCTTCAACAGTTTTCATCAACAATTTCAATCAAAAACATAAATAGTCGCCCCTTAAAAGCGGCATAAGTTATTTGATAATAATGAGTTAAGTCCATATTGTGCTTGAAAAATAATGCAAGAATAGTTAGTCGATCCTGAAAAAGTCATAAACCATTAGAAAAGGGACGAAAAACGAAGAAATACACTAAT
>PCUD01000164.1:0-7036 GCA_002786785.1 Ignavibacteriales bacterium CG18_big_fil_WC_8_21_14_2_50_31_20
GGATTCGAACCCGCGGTACCCGATAAAGAGTACGACGGTTTAGCAAACCGTTGGTTTCAGCCACTCACCCACCTCTCCGGATGCTTAGCTAACATTTAAAATTAGAAAGAACACGCTAATATATAAATAAAATTGAAAAGTCAAAAGACTTAATCAATTATTTTCTTTCTTTTTAGTACTGTTTTTTTTTCTCCATTTTTATAAAACTATCCATATTTGTGGCACACATATACTATTCTTTAACTAGCTTATTAATCTTTTGAAGAATATTTTTTGAGTAAAATAGACTGTTATAATTAATCATTTAATTTATTAACTTTCTTTGGTAAATAATTCAAGAACAAGCTAATATTTGTTTTACGATTTTTGGAGTATATATGAAAATATTTAAAGCAATTGGGCTAACAAAAATTTTATTATTTGCTCTTATATTTTTTTATAATGTATCTCTTGTTTTGGGGCAAACAGAAATTGAAAAATTAAAAGAATTATCAATAGAAGATTTAATGAACCTCAACGTAATTACAGTTTCAAAGAGTGAACAAAAGCTTAAAGAAACTCCTGCAATGGTATTTGTAATAACATCAAAGATGATTAAAGAGAAAGGTTATTCTGATTTGTTTGATGTTTTAAATAGCACTGCATATTTTCAAATTCAATCTGAACATGGGCATTGGACAAAAGGCGGAATAATAAATCTTAGAGGTAATAGAAGTGGTGATTCTGGGAATAACAAAGTACTTTTACTTATAGATGGAATTAAAATTAGTGACTATGGTGGTGAAGGATTATTTATGGGATTAAATAGCATTCCTCTTTATTCCATTAAACAAATTGAAATTGCTTTTGGCCCTAATTCAACTTTATATGGAAAAGATGCTTATGCAGGGATGATTAATTTAATTACTAATACTCATGATAATTTTGCTGGTTATAGCTATGGGACTTTTAATTCGCAAAAAATTTATGCTGGAGTTTTTCATAAATTAACTGATGATTTTAATTTTAATATCAATTTATATTCTTACAAAAGTGATGAACAGGACCCAACCTCAATTTCTAAATCATATAAATATAGAGCAGTCTTTCCTAAAAAACCTTATACAAGTATTTTTTATAGAGCTTCTAAAAATAATATGATAAGTCTTGGATTTAATATTTATGATTTTTCTGTTAAATATATTTTATTTGATATTTTGGCAAGCGAAACTTATGGCTCTAATCCAAATTTATATGCTACAGAATATTCTACTTTGTTAGGCGCTAAAAATCAGTTTTGTAATATCAAGTATGAAAAAAATATTATAGAGAACCTTAATCTATCTTTTGATTATAACTATACTGTCAATGAATTTAATCCAATGACTGCTAATTTATATCTTGGTGATTTGGATAGAATGTTTGTCGCAAATAAAGATTCCTTAAATTCTATTGACCCTTTTTATGCTTATGGGGGAAGAAAATATTACTACTTTAGAACTAGATCGCACAATTTTGATGCAAAAGCTATTTATAATTTTACATCAAATTTAAAAAATGTATCAGGCTTTAGTTTCAGTTATATTGATGGAATTCCTGTAATTAGTGAAGGAAAGGGCGGTAATCCTATAACTACTGATAGACAGCGAAATAATTACTTGCACAATTTTAATACTATGGGATTTTTTACTGAATTTGCATATAGAACAAGCTATAATCTTTTATTAACTGCTGGTGGACGTTATGATTATAGTAATAATTATGGAAATACTTTTATGCCACGAGTATCTGCAATCTATAATTATGGCTTCAATGTATTTAAAGCTGTTTATTCAACTGGGTTTTTAGCTCCAAGTATTACTCAAGTTTATTTTGAAAGCGTAACAACTTTTTCATGGATTAAACCAAATGAAAATTTGAAACCAGAAACAACTTCAAACTTTGAATTTAATTACGATTATATTAACAAGAACTTTAGAATTAGCACCAATATCTTCTATAGTAAGTTTTCAAACATTATTGCCGAAAGTGTTGAAAATGGTGATTCTGTTTATGTTAAAATTGGCAATGATTCATTTTATGTTCCACTTCTCCAAAGTGAAAATATTGGAATTGGTGAACATTACGGGTTAAATATATTTTTATTGAAGAGAATAAATAGAATGTTTGAAACTTATATTAATTATTCATTGTTGTTAGGTTATGACGATGTGAATAATAAAAGGATTAAACTTAATAATAATTTAATTGCTAACCACAAAATTAATCTTGGTTTAACATTCAATTACAAACTTTTATCAATATACGGAGAGCTTATTTGGATTAGCGATAAGAAAATAAAATCAAACCACTTCCTTTCGGAATATGCAGTTCTGTTGGATGAAAATGGATACTTACTTTTTAAGTCAGCTTTATTAACTAACCTAAATATTAGATTAAATAATTTATTTGATTCATTTTCAATGTATTTAAGAATCAAAAATTTGTTTAATCATGAGTATTACGGACAGACAATTAATGCGCAATGGGGTAGTCCTATGGTTCTTCAAGATATGAGAAGAATAGATCTTGGCATTGAGCTTAGTTTTTAATAAGATGAAAATAAAATACTTAACATATTTGATTATTACTTTAATTTCTGATTCAATATATTCTCAATTTGATGAATATACTGTTAAGGCTCAATTTATGGAGCGTTTTACACATTATATTGAATGGCCAGAAGGTTCAACAATAAAGAATCAAGAAATTCCATTTAGAATTGGGGTTTATGGTGAAAATCATTTTGAAAATAAGTTAAATGAAATAGCTGAATTAATTGAGATAAAAAATAAAAAAGTTGAACTAAGGGAAGTAGATTTTAAGTCCATTTTGGATTGTGATATGCTTTTCATTTCAAAATGCTCCGAAGAAGAATTAAACAAAATTATTAGAATTGCAGTTGGAAGAAGTATTTTACTTATTTCAGATTCTGATGGATTTGGGAAAAAGGGTGTTCATATTAATTTTTACAACAAAAATGATAAAATCAATTTTGAAATAAATATATCTTCAACTCGTAGAGATACTTTTAAAATTTCATCTCGTTTGTTAAAATTAGCGAGAATAATTGAATGAAAAGAATTAAAGATATTTCACTCGAAAAGAAAATGATATTTGTTATAATAATATCAGTTTTAATACCTTTAATTTTGGCTATTTCCGTTATTATTATTAATGTAAGTAAATTTTATAGAGATGATTTAATTGATGAAGCAGAACTCTCTGCAAAGATTATCGCCGATTTCAGTGTTGCCGATATTCAATTTAATTCTCAAGATATTTCTAATAAGAGTCTTTCTTTTATTGGTAAAAATGCTAAGTTTTTAAGAATTGTAATCTTTAAAGAAAATGGTGAAATATTTTCGGAATTTATAAAAGAGACACATGAAAAAAATCACATTATGCATAGAAATGAAAATATCAGTTATTATGAAGGAGAATATCTTTATACCTACCAAATAATAAAACAGGATGCAAAAACATTTGGAACTATTTGTATTGTATCTTCTACAGAATTGATGAATAAGAAAATAATTGATTTTTTGATTGGAGCCATAATACTATCGGTTATAATACTTTTTTTAGCCATTTTATTAGGACAAAAGTTTACGAAAAGTTTACTTATTCCAATCGAAAATTTAGTTAAAAAAGCTGGTCAAATTACAAATGACGCATCCTATGATATTCAATTACAAAAGTTTGGGAATGATGAAATTGGAAAACTTTACGATAGCTTAAATATTATGCTAAGTAATATTAATGAACGAAGCATTGAGAGAGACAAAGCATTAAACGCACTAAAAATTAGTGAAAATAATTTTAAAGAAATTTTTAATAGTAGTCATGATGCAATTGTAATTCATGATTTGAATATGAAAATTGTTGATGCAAATGAAACAATGTTAAAAATGTTTGAAATATCAAATGATGAACTCACAAATATGTCAGTTGCGAAAGAACTTTCCTCACGCAAAAATGATTTTGATTTGCTTAATGTACGATGGCAAAAAGTACTCAACAATCAACCACAGGAGTTTAATTGGATATCAAAAAAACCTAAAACTAATGAAGAATTTGTTTCGCAAGTTAACATAAAAAAAATTGTTCTTTCAGATAAGGAAATTGTAATTGCTACTATTCGTGATATAACGGAATTAGAAAAAGCGAACGATAAATTAAGAAATAGTGAAAATAAGCTTCAAAAAATATTTGATATTCTTCAAGTTGGTGCTGGACTACTTTCAGGGAGAAATATTGTTGAAGTAAATAATAAAATGTGCGAGCTTATTGGATATTCTAGGGAGGAATTAGTTGGATACTCATCTCGAAAAATTTATAAAAGCGAAGAGCATTTTTTGAATTTTGGGAAAATTATTGCAGACAATTTTTCAAATATTGGTTCTTGTCATCAAGAAGTTGAGTGGGTGCGAAAAGATGGGAAATTTATAACAGTAATTTTAGATTTAATGCCTTTGAGCTTTGAAAACAGTGTGGAAAATTTTATTCTATTTTCTTTCCTTGATATTACTGAACTTAAAATGGCTGAGAGGGAAATTAAAGAACTTAATTCTGATTTGGAAAACAGAGTTAAGGAAAGGACAACGGAATTAGAGCTAGCAAATAAAGAATTGGAAGCATTCTCATATTCAGTATCTCACGATCTTAGAACTCCACTAAGAGGAATTAGGGAATTTAGCAAAATAATTCTTGAAGAAAATATGCAACAGCTTAATGAAGAAGGGAAAAAATATCTACTCAAAGTTATAAATAATACAATTTCGATGAAAAACCTAATTGATGATTTGTTGAATTTTTCTAGATTAGCACAAGAAAAAATTGTATTGGAAAAAATAACAATGGAAACAGTTGTCAATAGCGTTATTAATACCATTAATGATAGCTTACCAAACAATAATATTAAATTTATAGTTCACAATTGTGATTGCTTAATTAATGCCGACCCAAATTTGTTGAGAATAGCTGTTTTTAATTTGTTTTCTAATGCTGTCAAATTCACTTCAAAAAATGAAAATCCTATTATTGAGTTTGGTAAATATAATTTAAGTGAAGCAAAGGAAAAATTTGGTGTTGAAAACATTGTATTTTACATTAAAGATAATGGAGTTGGATTTGATATGGAACATGCAGACAAATTATTTGGTGCTTTCCAACGATTCCATTCTAAAAAAGATTTTGAAGGTTTCGGAATTGGATTAGCTACGGTGAACAAAATTATTAGTAAACATAATGGGCAAATTTGGGCTACTAGTGAATTAAACAAAGGTGCAACTTTCTTTTTTACAATTGGTGAAACTACAAATTTAAATTTGTAAATTAAACAACAAAATTTTTAATCTTTAATACACTGTAGGCAATAAATGAAATTTGAAAGTAATATTAAATTATTAGCTCTTGAAGATTTGGAAGATGATCTGTTTTTAGTTTTACGAAATCTTAAACGAAACGGACTGAATGTAGAAGCAAAAAGAGTGGATAATGAAGAATTGTTTAGAAATGAATTAGCAAATGGTAAATGGGATATTATCCTTTCGGACTATTCATTGCCTACTTTTAATGGTTTAAAGGCATTTGAAGTATTTAAGGAATACAACATGGATATTCCTTTTATTTTGGTATCTGGAACTATTGGTGAAGATATTGCTGTTAGTGCAATGAAAGCTGGTGTTAATGATTATGTAATGAAAGAAAATCTTAGCCGATTAGCTCCTGCAGTTATCAGAGAACTTATAGAAGCAAAAAATAGACAAAAAAATATTTTACTTAAAAATGAAATTGAACAAAAAAATGAAGATTATAAAATTTTAGTTGAAAATGCTGCCGATGTAATTTATACGCTTTCTCAAGAAGGTATTGTTCTTAGTATAAATAAAGTTGTTACTAAAATTACTGGGTGGAATAAAGAGGAAATTATTGGTAAAAAGTTTTTAGATTTTATCCATCCCGATTCTATTGATTATGCAATTGAAAAATTCAATGAATTTCTAAAAGGAAATTTATTCGATGAATATCAGTTAAAATTTCTGATAAAAGATGGTGGAACTGTTATTGGCTCAATTAAAAATACTATTTTAAAATCACAAAATGGAGGTAGTATTTTATTGGGTTTTATTAGAGATATAACCAAACAAAATGAGTTGCAAGAAGAATTAGCAATTATTTCAAAAGCGAGTAATCAAAGTCCAGTTGTTTTAATAATGACAGACCTTAATCTAAAAGTGGTTTATTTTAATGATAAATTAGTTGAAAGATCTGGGTATTCTGAGAAAGAATTAAATAGTTTTTCAGTAAAACAAATTATTTCTTCCGAGATTGATAATGAGCAATATAACAAAATGTGGAATGATGTTAAAATTTATGGTAGTTGGAGTGGAGAGTTTTTTAATAAAACAAAAAATAATCAACTGTATTGGGAAGATGTTAGAATTACTCCAATTGTGGATAAAAACAATAAAATATTTCGTTATTTGATAACTAAAATTAATATAACCAAAAGGAAAGAAATTTTTAGCGAATTAATTGTTGCAAGAAAAGAAGCTGAAAGTGCAAATAAACTTAAATCCGAATTTTTAGCACAAATGTCTCATGAAATAAGAACTCCATTAAATACATTGCTTGCTTCACATCAATTGATAGTATCAGAAATTGGTGACGATATTGATAAAGATATTATGCGTTGTGTTCAGGGTGCCGAAAATGCGAGTGCTAGAATAATCAAAACAGTAGACCAAATATTAAATATGACTGATCTGCAAAGTGGTTCGTATGAAATAAACAAAGTTAAAACTGATATTTATTCTGAAATATTAGAAATTATTTTATTGGAAAAATTAAATTCTGTTAATCTAAAAGGAATAAAAATAAGTTTGGAAAAAACTACTGATGACACAATTATTCCAGTTGACCAATATTCTGTAATGCAAATGTTTGATAATTTAATTGAAAATGCCATAAAATATACAAAAATAGGTGAAATTAAAATTGTTTGTTTCGCTAA
>PCUD01000164.1:7056-37165 GCA_002786785.1 Ignavibacteriales bacterium CG18_big_fil_WC_8_21_14_2_50_31_20
TCAGGGTTACACTAGAAATTATGAAGGCAACGGACTTGGTTTAGCTTTGGTTAAACAATATTGTAAAATAAATAATGCTTCAATTGATGTTGAATCAACCAAAGGTGTAGGTAGTATTTTTACTGTTACATTCTTATAATGCAAAATTATGAACAAATAAGTTAATTTTTTCTTTAAATAATTTAATTTTTATAAGCATCAGTAATACAAACACATTTTGATATGATGTATTAAATTCAACTTTTGCATATTTATCATTTGCAGTTATAAAACTTAAATTGTTTTCAAATCGGATACTCAAAATTATTTGCTTCATTTCAATATCTTGTTTTAGTCTAACTTGCCACCAATATTATCGAAATAAATGCAATAATGTTTAATATTTAAATTATATAAGAAATTGGACAAAACACTAAAAACTATTTTCTATTTTTATATGGTTTTTTGTAATTGAATATTAACCTAAGCTGCAAATTATAAATTTAAAGTTAAGGTTAATGTTTTTATGTTAAATTCTTTTCATTTATTTATATTTTAGATAACAATTTTGGATTTCTATTACATAAAATGGATTAAAAATTGACTTTCTTAAAAAATATTTTATTTATTTCTTAATTTATTGTCACAATTTTATTTTTGTGATTATATTCGCTTCGAAAAATGCATTTAAAGTTCATTCAAAAATTGCATAAATGAAATTGTTATAGTATCTTAAACACATCAAAGTTTAGGATATTATAATTAAACTATTAACTACAGTATAACTTATTCGAGAGGTTTTTTTTATGAAAAAACATCTACTATTGTCACTTTTCTTTATAATGTTATTTGCGTCCAATATTCTTTTTGCAGGGAGTGTCGGAAAAGTTGCAGGTACCGTAAAAGACAAAGAGACTGGTGAACCCCTTCCGTTTGCAAATGTTTTTGTGGATGGAACAACAATGGGTGCTGCAACTGATTTAGATGGTAATTTTACAATTCTTAATGTCCCACCAGGAGTTTATAAAATTACAGCATCGGTTGTTGGATTTCAAAAAGTAACAATTAACGAAGTGCGTGTTAATGTTGATTTTACTACACGTATTGATTTTGAACTAAGCAGTGGCTCTTTAACTATGGAAGCTGTGATTGTTCAAGGTGAAAGAGACCCACTTATTAGACAAGATTTAACCAACCCTACTGTTTCAATTAATGCTGAAACTATTCAAGAATTACCAGTTGACCAAATTAGTGACGTTATTAAGTTGCAATCAGGTGTTACTGTTGGTGACGATGGAACTATTCATATGCGAGGTGGTTTTGGTAATGAAACTTCTTACACACTTAATGGTGTTTCACTAAATGACCCTTATGGAAATAATCGTTCTGTTGGTCTTGCTACTAATGCTGTTCAAGAAGTTTCTGTTTCAAGTGGTACATTTAGTGCCGAATATGGAAATGCTCTTTCTGGTATTGTTAATTATGTAACACGCGAGGGTGGAAATAATTTTTCATTTAGTTTACGCGGTTACGCAGGAGATTATTTAACAGATAGAACTAAACTTTTCAAAAACATAGATGATATCAATCCATTAAACAGAGGTAGATTTGAAGCTACACTTGGTGGTGCTATTATACCAAATACTGTTAAATTTTTTGTTTCTGGTGTTTATGAAAATTTTAATGGTTTATACGAAGGAACTCGTATTTATAACACAACCGATTCATACTTAAGCCGCGAATCTTTTACTGGAGATGGTGATACAAGAGCCGGAAGTGCGAGCGATGAATATTGGTTTAATCCTTATAGTACAAGTAATACTGGTTTGCCTACTGGCGATTCAGCTTTAGTTCAGATGGATCCTTCTGTTAGTTTAAACTTACAAGGAAATTTAATATTTAATATTAGCTCACTCTTTAAATTGCGTTATGAAGCAGTTTATAACAAAGGTGAATGGAAAAATTATAGTTCAGCTTGGAAATTTAACCCAGATGGTGTTGGAACTAATTATACAACAGGTTTAAT
Source organism: Ignavibacteriales bacterium CG18_big_fil_WC_8_21_14_2_50_31_20 (assembly GCA_002786785.1). Classification (GTDB taxonomy): domain Bacteria; phylum Bacteroidota; class Ignavibacteria; order Ignavibacteriales; family Melioribacteraceae; genus 1-14-2-50-31-20. The sequence continues at coordinate 9,062 of PCUD01000164.1, forward strand.
TCAAACTTTGGATATTACTCATACATTAAATCAAAGTATGTTTTATACATTAAAAGGTTCCTACGGATATAACACTGCCAAATATTATCTTTATGAAGACATAAATGATCCAAAATATTTACCATCACAATATCAGTTAGGCATTGCCAACACAGGTTTTGTTGCTGGTGGAACGGATCTTTGGAGAAGTGATAGAAAAACTACTACTATGACTTTTAAGGGTGATATGGTTGCACAAATGGGAAACCACGAACTTAAATTTGGTTTTGAAGCTCGTCAACACGAAATTATGTATGAAGGATATACTTTAGAATTTTTAACTGCAAAGGGTGATAAAATTTCTAATGATTATTTATTGTATAATAGCGATAAAGGTTTAATTCAACAACGCCCAACTTCTCCTGCTTTATTAACAGATTATACTCATAAACCAGTTGATGCAGCGTTATATATAGTTGATAAAATGGAATTAGCCAATAGTTTTATTCTTAACTTTGGATTACGTTACGAATATTTTGATGCTAAATCATTTTATAACAAAGATTTAACTTCAGATTTAGAAGATTTAAAATCAGGTTACATGGATAGAAATAAGGTTCCAACAGAAGTGAAACAATATCTTTCTCCAAGACTTTCAATTTCTTATCCAATAACTACTGAATCTGTGATAAGATTTTCTTATGGACATTTTTATCAAAATGGTAGTCTTTCTTCTTTATATAATAATGATAATTTTTATGTCACTAATGTTGGTTCAACTCCTACTTTTGGAAATGCTAATGTTAAAATGCAACGTTCTGTTCAGTACGAACTTGGCTTGCAACAACAATTAACCGATAATCTTAAAATGGAAGTAACAGGTTATTATAAAGATGTTCGTGACTATATTTATTTCCAAACTATTTTTACAAGCACAGGAAGAGAATATAGCGTTTTAACAAATTTAGCTTATTCAAATGTTCGTGGTTTAGCTTTTAGATTGGAAAGAAGAAGAAACAAAGAAGATATGTTTTATGGAACTTTAGATTATACATTCCAAATTGCAGAAGGCAACAGAACAGAACCTACAAGTGAAATATTCTTTAGTGAGTCTTCTGGAAAACAATCAGAAACATATCTTGTACCTTTAAGCTTTGATAGATCTCATGTAGTAAATATTACTTTTGGTTTATATGATTTTGAAAATTGGACTTTGGGATTTATCTATAATATGCAATCTGGAAAGCCTTATACTCCAGCTTTTGCACCAAGTTATGTTCCAATTTCATTTGAACAACGTTCTGCAAACCAACCATTACAACACACTCTTGATTTTAAGTTTGAAAAATTCTTTAAAATGGGAGATATTGACTGGTCTGTTTTCTTATGGGTAAGTAATGTGCTTGATACTCAAAATGAACTTTCTGTTTATGCAAGTACTGGTAGAGCATTATCTTCACTTGATGAAAAATCAAATCCAACACAATTTAATGGTATTAGACAAAGAATTGAAGGTGGAGATCCTGGTTTATTTGATATAAGCGAAATTGATAATTATTATTCTGTAAGACCTCAGAATGTAAGCCGCCCAAGAGAAGTAAGACTTGGTTTTTCACTAAACTTTAATTGAGAATAAAGATAGAGGTTAAATAAATATGAAAATTAAAATGAAAATATTCTTATTGTTTGCATTTGCCTTGTTCATCTCTTCGGTATCCATAGCTCAAAGACTTGATGAGAACGGATTTCCAATTTACAAAGAGATGTCAGAAGCTGATGCACAAAGAATATTAGGAGATATGTATTCACCAAAATTCTTTAAAGTAAATGGTGAAAAAAGATATATCAAAGAATCCATTATTAATGGAAATAAAATTACTACCATTCTTTATAATTATGCTTCAATTTGTAAACCTAATACATTAGGTAATATTGCTGACTTAGTTTGGAATGGTTTAGGATACGGTTTTGAATTTGGTCCATTAGCTGCTGCCCCTGTTGTTAGTAATTCTGGAGCAACAGTAAATATAGTTTCTGATTCTTTTGTTTTAACGGGACAAGGAGATTATAATTCCGATGGAACTGCTAAATGGGGTTGGTTGCCAAAAGCAGGTTATGTAGATACTACAGAAGGTCAAAATGAAATTGCTCGTCTTGGTATTGCTGATACTGATGGTGATGGTAAACCAGATTCTTGGCCAGATAGATGGTATAGTCCAGAAGTTGGCAAATATGTGTGGCCAGCTTTTCTTGGCGATCAATCATCAGCGCCTGATGAAGAAGTTTATTATGTAGTTGATGACTTTACAAATGCAGAATTTGATTATACACCTTCACCTTCCGATTCAACAATTAAAGGGTTAGGTTTGGATATGGAAGTTAGAGTTTTGCAATTTAACAATGCTCTTGCCGAAGATATTATGTTCCTTGTTTATCAAATTACAAACGCCAGTGAAAAGAAAATTACTGGGGCTTATTTTGGAATGCATGGCGACCCTCATGTTGGTGGACCATCAGATTACGGTGATGACAGAGCAGATTTCATAGATCCTTTTGGTGAATCCATAAAATTAACAAATGTTCCTCAAAGAGCAAGAAGTATGGTTTATGCTTGGGACGAAGACATGGTTGGAGCTGCAGGAAGACCAAGTGGTTATTTTGGTTGGAAATTTCTTGAATCACCTTCAAATAATTCTGATGGATTAGACAATGATGATGATGGTTTAATTGATGAATCACCAGATAATAGTGCTGGTTATTTTATTGATGGAATTACTATTCCTGTAGAAACTAATATTAGTGATATTGATAAATTTACTGCAATATATGGTACACCAAAAGAAAGATTCTCTGGTGATGAAGATGGCGATTGGGATGTTACTAAAGATGATATTGGTATTGATGGCATTGGTCCTGATTCAGAAAATTATCCAGGCCCAGATTATGGCGAAGGAGATGGAGTTCCATCTCAAGGTTGGTTTTCTGATTTAAATGGTGATGGCGATTTTAATGATGGTGAACCAGTTTTTGATGAAAGAGCTGAAGGCTTACGATGGGCGGGTTCTGAATTAAACTTTGGATTAAGAGATATTTCAGAATCTGATCAGATTGGTTTATCAAGTTTTCATGCTGCGGCTTATACAAACTCTGATCCAAACGTTCCACGTAATGATCCTTTAATGTGGCAATGGTTATCTTCTGATTCTATTAGTGCTGATCAAGAATTGTTAAGTGAAGCTGGTGATAATATTTTTAACTTTGGCACTGGTCCATTAGATCTTGAAGTTGGTGAGTCTCAACGATTTTCAATGGCAATTTTATTTGGAAATAATGTAGATCACTTACTTTTGAATGCCGAAACTTCTACACGTATTTTAGAGTCGGATTACAGATTTGCTAAGCCACCAAATAAACCAAATCTATCCGTTGTTCCTGGCGATGGAAGAGTAACTTTATATTGGGATGATTATTCAGAACAATCTTTTGATCCGTTCATAAGAACTTTCGATTTTCAAGGATATAAAATTTACAGAAGTCGCGATCCTAAATTCCAAGATGTAAAAACTATTACTGATGGTTTTGGTAATCCTTTTATTGGTGAAGGTATAGCTCAATTTGATGTTGTAGATAGTTTAAGTGGATTCCATCCAGTTGAATTTCTTGGACGTGGAATAAAATATAATGTTGGGTCTAATAGTGGGTTAGTTCACGAGTTTATCGATTCTACTGTAACTAATGGCATTACATATTATTATGCATTAGCGGCTTATGATGGCGGTTCTATTAAATTTAATATACCACCAACAGAAACTCAAACTATTATTAATGTTGATCCAATTACTAGCAAATTGCAATTTGACCCAAATACTGCAATGGCAATTCCTATGGGAGACGTTTCAGGTTTAACCGAACCAGAAGCTGGTGTTGCTGGTAAACCAGATCAAATTAATGGTAACTCCACTGGTGATGTAATCATAAAAATTATTGAACCACAAAATGTAAAAAATAAACTTTATGCAATTGAATTTGAAGATATTAACAGATACAGTTTATTCGATTCAACTGGTGTTGATGATGCTTTTAATTCTAAAGATACTGTATTTGTTAATTTGCTTAAACAAAATATTAAAGAAAGTAGCTTTGTCCTAAAAGATGCTGGTGGAAATATTATCAATAAATCAAAATATCTTATTAAAGCTTTGGATGGAAAAATTAGGGGAAATAAACCTGGAGATTTACCTATCGGTGAAAAATATACTGCTACTTATAGGTATTATCCTGTTTATAACAGTACTTTAATTGATAGTACTGATGCAAATCCAGTTTTTGATGGAATGAGATTATTTGTTAATAATCATACTTTAAATTTAAGCACAAAACGCTCTGTGTGGGCTGATAATGTTGAAACTAACGTTGTTGATCAAGTTCTATGGAGTACTTCAAATGCTGATTATATTGGAACACCTCACGTTCAATATAGAGCTGATTGGGAAGTAAGATGGTTAGATTTAGCTGATACTTCTGGCGATGGTACTTATATTGGTGGTGATTCAGTTTTAGCAATTCCATCAATGAAATTAGTTTCAACTCCTTTTAATATTGTTAATGTTTCTGAGGTTGATACCCTGGGTAATTTTGTTAAAGGAAATTATATGTTGGATGAAACTAAAACACCTAAAACTTCTAATAACGGAAGATGGGATTGGGGAGAAGGAATAATTCTGCGTCCAACAAAACCAACAAGTGCTTCTCAAGTTTCTTACTTAGTGAAATATAGTCTAAGACCTGACACTACATCTTTTGATACCACATTTGTAGTTGGTTACCCAGATTCAGTAGATTATATTGATACATTAGTTGCTAAATTTGTGCCTCAATTTCCTAAAAATGGTGATGTTTATCATGTGCGAACAGATAAACCTTTCCAAATAGGTGATAAATACACATATACAAGTAAAGCTGCAGAAATTAAAGCAGCAAGCGTAAAAGATAATTTGGATAAAATAAATGTTGTACCTAATCCTTACGTAGCTTACAATTTAGCCGAAGAACCTGGTCGCTTGCCAGAACAACGAGGTGAAAGACAAATTCAGTTTAGGAATTTACCAAAAGAGTGTACAATAAGAATATACACAATTACAGGTGAATTGGTTAAAGAGATATATAAAAACGATTATACAAGTTATGCAACTTGGGATTTACTTAGCCTTGAAGGTCATAGAATTGCTTATGGCGTTTATATCTATCATGTTGAAGTTCCTAATGTTGGTGAAAAAATTGGAAGAATTGGGGTTATAAAATAGGAAGAATGATGAAAATGAAATCTTTAAAATTTTATAACGGAGGAAAATTAATGAAAAAATATAGTCTTATAATTATATTCTTAGTGCTTGGATTGTTAACTCAATCTAACGCACAAAAACTTAGTGGTACAACTAAAGTTGGAACTACTTCTGCACAGTTCCTTAAAATTGGCGCTGGTGCAAGAGCAGTAGGTATGGGTGGTGCATACTCAGCTATGAGTCATGATATATACTCTGTTTATTGGAATCCAGCTGGATTATCAACAAACAACAATACAACCGAAGTTACATTTAACCATGCAGCTTGGCTTGCTGATGTTAAATATGATTTTGCTGCTGCTTCATTTAATATGGGAGAAATGGGAACAATTGCTGCAAGTTTTACTTCTCTTGGTACCCCAGAACAAGAAGTAACTACAAATACTAACCCTGAAGGTGATGGTCGTATGTGGGATGCATCAGCCATTGCTGTTGGCTTAACTTATTCAAAAATGCTTACTGATAGATTTTCCGTTGGTGTTAATGCAAAATTTATTAGTGAAAGCGTTTGGAATTCTTCTGCATCAGGCTTTGCTCTCGATATAGGTACTTTATATCGTACTCCATTTAACGATTTAACTATCTCTGCTGCAATATTTAACTTTGGGTCTGATTTATCTTTAGATGGAAGAGATATTCAGTTTAACACAGATCCTGATAATAATATTGATACTGGTCCAAATAATATTCCAGCTAATTACGATACTGATTCTTATCCAATTCCACTTATGTTCCGTTTTGGTTTGGCTATGGATGTTGTTAAATCAAGATTTGTTCGTCTATCTGGCGCTGTTGATGCAGTTCATCCAAATGATAATTCCGAGTATTTAAATCTTGGAACTGAGTTTGCTTATGATGAAATGTTTATGATACGTGTTGGTTATCGTCAATTATTTATGGATAACAGCGAAGGCGGTTTAACATATGGTGGCGGGATTAAATACAAAATTGCTGATGGTTTTGGAGTTTTTATTAATTATGCTTACGCTGATTATGGAAGACTTCCAAGTGTTCACTTCTTTGATGTTAGTTTAGAATTATAGAAAAATATATTCCAAATAATTTATATATTTTGAGAGGAGTTTCGGCTCCTCTTTTTAATTTAAATCATTTAATAAAAATATTTTAACCATAAACATAGTGTAGAGAATATGAAAGTTTTATTCATTGGTGGTACAGGAATAATAAGTGCAGCAGTTTCAGAATTGTGCATAAAAAAGGGAATAGACCTTTATTTATTTAATAGAGGATTAAATACCGAATTCATAAACAAAAATGCAAAACTTATTCAAGGCGATATTTCCAATCGTGAAGACATGAAATCACTTCTTAAAGATGAAACTTTTGATGTAGTTGTTGATTGGTTAGCATTTACTCCAGAAGACATAAAATTTGATATTGAACTTTTTAAGAATAAAACCAAGCAATTTGTTTTTATTAGTTCAGCTTCTGTATATCAAAAACCTCTGAGCAATTATTTAGTAACTGAAAAGACACCAATTTCAAATCCATATTGGAAGTACGCCAGAAATAAAATTGCGTGCGAGGAATTGTTAGTAAACGAATATAATAAAGAAGGATTCCCAGTTACAATTGTTAGACCATCATTTACATATGGTGAAACATTGATTCCGGCTGCAATAACAAATAATAAAAAACCAATGACATTAATTAATAGGATAAAAACCGGAAAAAAAGTAATTGTTCACGGTGATGGATCATCGCTGTGGGTTATGACTCACAATTCTGATTTTGCAAAAGGATTTGTTGGATTGCTTGGAAACGAAAAAGCTATTGGCGAAACATTCCATATCACTTCCGATGAAGTTTTAACATGGAATCAAATATTTAGAACTATTGGTAAGGTTATTGGAGTTGAACCAAATATAATTCATATTCCAACCGATTTTATAAATACTTATGCACCTCAAATTGGTGAGGGATTATTAGGTGACAAAGCCACAAGCGTTGTATTTGATAATTCTAAAATTAAAAATTTTGTCCCAGAATTTAATTGTACAGTAAAATATGAAGAGGGAATTAGAAAATCGTTAAATTGGCTGGAACTTCATCCAAAATATTGCGAAATAGATAATGAGAATAACCAGATTATTGATATGATTATTGCAAAATATGAAACTGCCTTTGAACAGTGAGGTTAATTATTAGAGTTTCAGCAAAATAATGAATCTGTCATTTCGATTCCGACGTATTTTGTCGGAAGAGAAATCTTTCAAATTATGCGAGATTTCTATCCCGATTAAAAACATCGGAGAGAAATGACAAAGAGATAAATCCTTATTTTGCAGAAACTCTATTTTCAGTTTCCGCTTATTTATTATCAAAATATTAATCTAAAAATATTATAATTTTGTCAAAATATATTTTTGAAATATATAACACAATAAAATTGCTAGGAGAGTGAGTGAGAAAAATTATATTGATTATTTCTTTTATTTTTGCAGTAAATCAAAATATAATTGGTCAATATTTATATTCCTCAAATGCAGATACATTAGACGTTCAAATTGAATTTAATAATTTAGATTTAGCTTTAATTAATAAATTTAATCCACAAAAGCCACTTTGGATACCAGTTGTTGAATCAGTTACTCAAAGTTTTATGATGGGTGCATTTAATTTTGTAACTGGTTCAGAGTTTGCCAAAATTGGTATATCTACAATTAAACATAACTTTGAACGTGGTTGGGCTACAGATGCTGATGGTTTTCCAACAAATATGGTTGGGCATCCTTTACAAGGAACAGTTTACTTTAATCTTGCTCGTTCAAGTGGTTATAACTATTGGGTATCGTTGGGTGTTGCATCAATTGGCAGTTGGCAATGGGAGTATTTCATGGAAAACGAACCGCCTTCACTTAATGATCAAATCATGACTTCATATGGCGGCTCCTTAATTGGTGAAGTGTTTTTTAAATTATCCAACTTAATAATTGATGAAAGTACAGTTGGAACAGAAAGGTTTTTTCGGGAACTTGGTGCTGGCATATTTAATCCGGGCCGCTTATTTAACAGACTAATATACGGTAGAGCATCCCGCGTTACAAATAGTCAATTATATAAAAAAGACCATTATTTTGGTGAAATAGCTTTTGGTGGTAATTATATTGCTGAAGGTACAGATTTTGAAAGTGGCGAAAAAAATCCGATGCTTACTTTCGATTTTACATATGGACGACTTTTTAAAAATTCGAAAATTAAACCATTTGATTTTTTTAGATTAAGAACCGCAATAAATTTTAAAAAGCAACCGCTAATTGGTCAGTTAAATTTATATAACATATTTGTGGGAAACGTAATAAGTTATGAAAATAAAAGTAGGTTTTTATATGGAGTTTTAGGCTATTTCGACTATTTGGAAAATAATGTATATCAAATAGGTGCTACGGGAATTGGATTAGGAATTGGATACAGAACGCAGCCACAAAAAAATATACAGTTCATTGGAACACTAAATGTTGGATCTATTTTAATGGGCGGTGCAAATTCTGATTATGCGGCAGATAATAATGTGGATTTTCTTGATTCTGCAAGAACTTATAATATGGGTCCTGGGGCGTTATTAAAAGCAGAAGCGCTGCTAAAATTTTCTTTTGGGTCATTTTATCTAGGTTATAATTTTTGGTGGATTCATACATGGGATGGTGCTCCTGGAGATGAATTAATTGGTATGTTGGCTCCAAAATTTAGAGTTAGAGTTTACGAAAATTGGTTTATTGGTAGTGAGTATTTATACTATCATAGACGCGGAAAATATGCAGATTTAGAAAATAGAAGCTTTAAAAATAATGAGGTGCGTATCTTTATAGGATATGCTTTTTAATATTGGATAGATTATCTAGTTTGAGAATTTAATGAAAAAAATAATATATATAATATCCTTATTTTTAATTACTAATCTTTTTGCTCAGGAAAATGATTCAACAAAGTCTGTAATTTCAGTATCTGCTAGAGCATTAACACCAATAGGAATATTTGCAGAAAACTGGAATACTGGAAGTGCATTTTATTTGGGTTATGGTTGGATTTATTCCAAAGAATGGGGTGTCCAATTCCAAATTGGCTATAATAAATATCGTCTTAAAACGGGTTCTCAATATTCTGAGTCACCTAAATTATCAATGCTTGCATTTCAAATTGGGGGAAGACATTATTTTTTGGATGGTATATTTAAACCATATGTAATTGTTTTGTCTGGAGTAAATTATATTAGGCTGTTTTATAAATCAGGTGATGCTCTTATTGATGAAAGGGAAACTCATATGAATTTTCAGATTGGTACTGGATTTGATTTTTACATAATTAACAATTTTCAATTAGAAATATCAGCTTTATATAATTCTCATTTAATTAACCCAAGTATTCCTTATAATTTAACAGGATTTGAATATGGAATGGGAATAAACTGGATGTTTTAGAAAGTAAACTTAATATTATCGTAATCTAGGAAATTTGTTTTCACAAATATAATGCCTATTTTTGCAATCGTAAATAAAATGCATTTAAACCTCACGGTAAGTGGGGTTTTTTATTAGGAGTAAATTTGAAAAATATTAGAAACATTGCAATAATTGCTCATGTTGATCACGGTAAAACAACATTAGTAGATGAATTATTAAAACAAAGCAAAATATTCAGAAAAAATCAGGTAGTGCAAGATTGTTTTCTGGATTCAAACGATTTAGAGCGTGAACGTGGAATTACTATTTTATCCAAAAATATTAGTATTCCTTATAAAGATTTCAAAATAAATTTAATTGATACACCTGGCCATGCTGATTTTGGTGGTGAAGTTGAGCGTGTTCTTAAAATGGCCGATGGGGTTTTACTGCTAGTGGATTCTTTTGAAGGACCAATGCCTCAAACAAGATTTGTTCTTGAAAAAGCATTAAATCTGCACCTTAAACCTATTGTTGTAATTAATAAAATTGATAGAGCTGATAATCGTCCTTTGGAAGTTCTTGATGAAATATATGACCTTTTTATCGATTTGGATGCAACTGAAGACCAACTCGATTTTAAATATGTTTATGCAAGTGGACGAAATGGTTGGGCAGTTAAAAAATTAACAGACGAACCAGTTGACTTAACTCCTTTGTTGGAAAGAATTATTACAAATATTCCACAACCCGAGATAATTGAAGGTGATTCGCAAATGCAAGTTACTTCAATTGATTATAATGATTATGTTGGGCGTATTGGAATTGGAAGAGTATTTAGAGGTACTCTTAAACGAAATGAACCACTTAGTATTATTAAGCGAGATGGAAGCATAAAAAAAATTTCTATTAAACAATTATATACGTTTGAAGGTCTTGGTAGATTAGAAGTTGAGGAAGTTCAATCAGGTGATATTTGTGCAATTGTAGGTGTTGATAACATTGATATTGGCGATACCATAGCTGGTGGTGATAATCCAGAACCAATGCAAATTATTGCAATTGATGAACCAACAATGAGTTTAAATTTTACTGTAAATACTTCTCCTTTTTATGGGAAAGAAGGTAAATACGTTACCTCACGTCACTTACGTGATAGACTATATAAAGAATTAGAACAAAACGTTGCACTTCACGTTGAAGAAACAGGCTCACCAGATACTTATAAAGTTTCAGGTAGAGGAATTTTACATCTTTCTATTTTAATGGAAAATATGCGTCGTGAAGGATATGAGTTTGCCGTTGGAGCTCCAAAAGTAATTTATAAAGAAATAAACGGCAAAAAAGCAGAACCAATTGAAACTCTAGTTGTAGATGTTCCAAATGAAATCTCTGGAAAAGTAATTGAGCTGGTTGGGAATAAAAGAGGTGAGATGACTAAAATGGAACCAAAAGGCTCTTTAACTAAACTTGAATTTCATATTCCTGCTCGAGGGTTAATGGGTTTAAGAAATAGAATTCTTACAGCAACTTTTGGTGAAGGTATTATGCATCATCGTTTTTACCAATATGAATATTTTAAAGGTTCAATTGCTCAAAGGCAGGCTGGAGTTTTGATAGCAATGCACGAAGGAACAACGACTACTTATGCAATAAATTCGCTTCAGGATAGAGGTAAATTTTTTGTTGATCCTGGTGAAGTTGTTTACCAGGGACAAATAGTAGGTGAATACAATAAAGAAAATGATATTGAAGTACATATTAATCGTGAAAAAAAGATGTCAAATATGCGGTCGTCTGGTGCAGATAAAGCAGCTAAAATTGTTCCTGCAATTAAATTTTCATTAGAAGAATCATTGGAATATATTAAAGAAGATGAATTGATTGAAATAACTCCAAAATCAATTAGAATGAGAAAACTTTATTTAGATCCTCGTAATCGTAAAAAATATAATATGAATGAAGATGAATCATAAATAGTTTTGGAAATCAATTGATAAAATGGTAAAGAATTATCTTGATTTTTAATAATTGATTCCATTTATTAAAGTATTCTTTGATGAAAAATATTTTAATTAAATGGAGGTAAATTATGTCAGTATTTCATGAGTTTATTTGCCCAAGAAATGTTTACGAAAAATTAACTAGAGATAATCAGAGGTTAGATGAAGAATTAAATGGTGACAATATTTTTGCATTTGCTTCTACTATTGTTCATCTACAACCATGGATTAAAAATTCTCCACTTGATTCTAATGAAACCGTAAAACGAGTTATGCGAAAAGTTTCAACTCATCCATATGTAAAAATTTGCAACAATATTACTTCTGCAAAAAGTCATTTTAAACTTGAAGTTGTTGATAAAAATAATGCCATTTTGCATGTTGGGGATGAAAAAATAGATGTCAATAATTTTAAGCATGATTTAGTTGATTTGTTTGATAACTTTTTTAAAACAAAATGATTTTAAACTAAACAAATAACAGTAAATCTATTTAAGAACTAAATCATAAAAAATATTAGCTTATATTTTAGTGTTATTATTTTTCTGCAATTGCTATCTGTACAATCCCAAAAGTTGCTTGTTGGATTGTAACGTTTGAAAAACCGGCTTCTAATAAATATTTTTTCAAATCAACTTTTGCATCAAACTCATCAACAGATTCGGGTAAATAAGTATATGCCTCTTTATCTTTTGATATAATATTTCCGATAAATGGTAAAATATTTTTGAAATAAAAAAGATAAATCCATTTTATAAAAGAATTTGAAGGGAGTCTAAATTCTAAAATTGTTGCTTTGCCTCCAGTTTTTAATATACGATGAAAAGATTTAAAACCTTCAAGAAGGTTATAAAAGTTTCTAACTCCAAATGCTACAGTTATATTTGTGAAGGAATTGTCTTTAAAGGAAATTTCTTCGGCAACTGTTTCAACTAAATTACCTTTACTCCAATCCGATTTTTGATTAAAAAGTTTTAGCATATTAAAAGATAAATCGGCACCAATAATTTTTGTAACCCCCATTCTCCTTGCGGCTATAGCAAAATCACCTGTTCCACATGCAATATCTAAAAGAATAGAATCCTTGTTAATTTTACTGAGCTTTAGTGCTTTTTTTCGCCAATAAAAATCAACCCCACCACTTAATAAATGATTTAAAAAATCGTATCTATAAGAAATAGAATCAAATATTCTTCTAACTTGTTTTTTCTTATTCATAATTAAAGTTCCGTTTCGTACAAACTTAGGTTATCCAGTTATATTTAATGCATGAATACTATTTCATATTACTAATTGAATGATTATTATATTCAAAAATTTCTTTGTTTCTATATTTATTCCACCAATTAAACAAATATTTTGCTAAGTACATTGTTAAAATCATAAATAATATTCCAGCAACAACATCAACCACATAATGATATCTTAAATAAACTGTTGCAAATATTAATAAAGCACCAGTCGGGTAGACAAAATAACGGAATTTTGTCCTAAATTTATATGATAGGAACATTACAATTAATGTCATCTGTGTATGTCCACTAGGAAAAACATCGCGTTGGACAACTTCTATGGGATTTAATGTGCCAGTAGGAACTGATTCGGCAGCGTTTATAATTTCACGCAAATAATTTGTCAGCCAAATTCCAGGAAGTTCAATATTTGTCATTTCAAAATTGTGCAATGTAAAGCGTGGTCCAACAGCGGGGACTAAAAAATATCCAATATAAGATAGCACAAATCCAAGAATGATGGAAAAAGTTGTAAATCTGAAATCCAAGATTCGCTTTTTAATTTGTAATTCCACAATTAGGATAATTGGTAAAAAGAAAAATGTTGAATAAGCGATTTGTAGAATTTCAGTTAAAACTGGATTAGAAAATTGGGCTAAATATTCTGTTGGATTAACCCCAAAGATAAATTTATCAATTGCTATTAAATGTGGGTCACAATCAAAACCTGCAATTGGTTTTACCATGAAATAAATTTCTTTAAAAGAAATAAATATTGCTGGCAGTATATACCAATAATGAAATTGCTCCCAAAAAATATTTTTCCTTTCGGCATCTTTGTTTGCAATAAAATATATAAAGAAAGAAAAAAGTGTATTAAAAAAAATGTGATTTGCCCAATTATCTACTTTTGAAGCAAAAACAATATTTAAAATAGTAAGAAATGTGACAAATGAAATAATTAATAAATCAGTTGCATAAAGATTTAAAAAGGAATAGTTTCGAAATTTCATCATTACTAATAAAAGGTGAAAGATAGGTTATATAAATAATTAAACACGGAATGTTGAGAAGTGTTTTTGAAAGCAGCAGCTATTATAGCAATGTAAAATTTCAATTTATTTATAAATGCAAAAATATAATGTGAATTTAAATTTATAATTATCTTAAAATCATCCAAATATGCACAAAAAGGTTTACTTTTTACCACATTTTCAATATTATTTAGTAGTTGGTTATCTATTTGAATATTATTTATTAGTTTTATTATATTTTTATTGAAAATCATAACTACTTTGCTTTAATAGTGTTTGTGCTAACCAAACAAATTCTTCAATACTTAGTGTTTCAGCTCGTCGTGAAAAATCAAAATCAATTTTACTAAAATTACTATTTGCAAATATACCATTGTTCAACGAATTTTTTAAGGTTTTTCTTCTATTTCCGAAAGCAGATTTAACAACATCGATAAAAAATCTATCCTTTAAGTCGGCGTTACAAATTTTATCAAATTTTAGACTAATAATTGCAGAATCAACTTTTGGCTTTGGAGTAAAAACGGTTGGAGGAATTTTGAACTCGAGATTAACAGTTGCAAAGTAGTTCAAAATAACTCCAAGAATTCCGTAATCTTTAGAATTAGGCTTAGAAATCATTCTTTTTCCAACTTCATATTGAACCATAATAATAGCATCACTAAAAATTTTACGATTTTCTATCAATCTAAATATAATTGGCGAGGTAATGTTATATGGAATATTACCAATAACTCGTAATTTTTGCGATTCAAAATACTCAGAAAAATCTAATTTCAAGAAATCTTTATTTATAAATTTAACATTTGGGAATTGAGTTGATAAGCTTTCAATTACACGCGTATCAATTTCAATTGCTTTAATATTATTAGATAATTTGGAAAGCTCATTTGTTAATGCACCACGTCCAGGACCGATTTCAATAATATTATCTTCTGCTTGGGGATTAAATTTATCAATAATTTTTAAAATTGTATTTCTATCGGTTAAATAATTTTGTCCAAATTTTTTTAATGGTTTGTTTTTCATGGTGCTAACATATTAAAAAAAGATAGTAGTTAAAAACAGATTTGAAGTTTTATTTTTTGCATCTAAAACTATCGATTGCTATCTTCACCAATAAAATAATATTAAAATAAAAGATGAGAAAATGAATATAGCAAATTTTATAATAACAGTAGACCTAGGTGGTACAAAAATACTTTCTGCATTAGTTGATGCGCAAAATGAGATTGTTGGAAAAGTTAAACTTCCAACAGATGTCACAAAGGGAGCTGATTTTATAGTTGAGTGTATTGCAAAATCAATTAATCAACTTTTTGTTAACCATAACATTAGTGAGAAAAATATTAGAGCAATTGCAATGGGTGTTCCTGGAACTGTAAATCCTATTTCTGGAATGTTAAGCAATGCACCAAATCTAGGAATTAGGGATTTTAATATTAAAGAAGCATTACAAAAAAGCTATAAAATACCAGTCCTTCTCGAAAATGATGTTAATCTTGCGGCACTTGGAATTAAAAATCACGAGTTCGATAATAAAGTTAATAATATGCTTGTAGTTTTTATTGGAACTGGAATTGGGGGTGCTTTAATTTTTAATGGAAATATTTATAGAGGGACTAATTATTTTGCTGGTGAAATTGGTCACATGCTTGTTAATAGCAAAGGGGAGTTTTCATCGGGAAAAGGTTCAAAATCTTTTGAAATGATTGCCAGCAGAACTGCAATTGTTGAAAATATTAATAGAAAAATAAGTAAAGGGAATAAAAGCAACATTTTGGAATTTGTAAATAATGGAAAAATTAAAAGTAGTGCGCTTGCAAATGCTGTTGAAAGCGGTGATAAATTAGTTATAAAAGAAATGAAAAAAGCATTAAAAGTAATTGGTTCGGTACTTGGCAGCGTTACAACATTGCTGAATATTGATACCATTGTTCTAGGTGGTGGTGTAGTTGAAGCAATGAGCGATTTTGTAATTCCAGAAGTTCAAAAAAGTTTCAAGAAAGTAGTTCTTCCAGAGCCAGGTAAAAACGTTAAAATTGTAGCAACAAATCTTGGGGACGATGCACCACTTTATGGTGGAATTTCTTTAGTTGAGGAATTTTTAACTAATTAAATTCCTGCTCAATATTTTCTAATTCCTCTGATTTTTTAGTCCAAATGGAAAAAATATTTTCCAATTTATTCTTTAAGTTTTCATATTCTTTGTTCTTTTCAACCGAAAGTCTGGGATTTGAATAAATTTTTTCATCCCCAAGTTCAACTTCTAAAGTCTCAATTTGTGATTCAAGCGTTTCAATTTCACCTTCTAATTTAGTAACCTCTTTTTTAAGAATTTTTGTCGCTTCATAACGTTTTTTGCGATTTTCTGCATCATTTCTTTTCTGATCTTTTCTGTTTGTATTTGTATTTGATAATTTATCGGAAGATTTAATTTCTTCCTTTTCAATTATTGAATTGCGTTTAGTGAAATAGTAATCAATACCTCCAACAAAGAGTGTTGATTTTAGTTTTCTTATTTCAAGAACTTTGTTTACAATTGGTTTAAGAAAATCAACATCATGCGAAACAATAATTAAAGAACCACTAAAATTTACTAATGCATCCTGCAAAACTAATTTAGAATTGTGATCAAGATGGTTAGTAGGCTCATCAAGAACTATTAAGTTGGCTTTTGTTAAAAGTATTTTTGCTAGAGCAACACGACTTTTTTCACCGCCGGAAAGTACCTTTACTTTTTTAAATACATCATCGTTAGTAAATAAAAATGAACCAAGTATAGTTCTAATCTGCTGTGGAGTTGATTCAACAGAACTTTGCATAACACAATCTATTACATCACTTTCCAAATCTAAATCCGTTGTAACCTCTTGAGCATAATAGGAAGTTATTGTATTATGCCCAATAATCATCTCGCCTTTATTATAATTTATCTTTTTTGCAATAATTTTAGCTAATGTAGTTTTACCGGCACCATTTGGCCCAACAAAAGCAATCTTATCGCCTCGCTCTAATCTAAAATCAAAATTATTAAATACAATATTTTCATCATATTGTTTGGTTAACGATTTAATATCAACTGGAATAGAGCCACTTCTTGGCGGCTCGGGGAAACGTAAATTTATTTTACCTTCAAATTCTGGAAGTTCAAGTTCTTCAAGTTTATTTAATTGTTTAATTCTACTTTGAACTTGTTTAGCTTTAGTTGCTTTATATCTAAATCTTTCAACAAAATCTTCAGTTTGTTTTCTCTTTCTTTCTTGGCTCTGAAAGTTTGTAATTAACTGCTTATCTCGTTCTTCCTTAAAGCGAAGGTAGGCTTCATAATTTCCATTGTAAAGAGTTAATTTTCTGTTGAAAATTTCTAATGTTCTTGAAGTAAGTTTGTTTACAAAAAATCTATCGTGCGAAACAAGTAGCAAAGCACCTTTGTAATTAATTAAAAAATTAATAAGCCATTGAAGAGAATCAATATCAAGGTGGTTTGTGGGTTCATCTAAAAGAATAATATCGTGATTACCGAGAAGAATTTTTGCAAGTTCAATTCTCATTTGCCAACCACCGGAATATGTTGAAACTGGTTGAGTAAAATCTTCAGCAGTAAAGCCAAGTCCTTCTAATACTTTTTCAATTTGTGAATTTGTGGAATAGAAATCTATTTCAATTTTTTTGTTTTCTAAAATGCCTAGTTCATTAATTGCGCGCGTTGTTTCAATTTCAGAAGTTGAGTTATTAATAATTTCATGAAGTTCTGTTTCCTTAAACTCAATTTCACGAACTTTTTCAAGCGATTCTTTCACTTCTTCAAATACTGATTTTGTTGAAGTATTTAAATATTCTTGGGGAAGATATCCTGTTGAAATGTTTTTTTGTCTTTGAATTTGTCCAGATGAAGTTTCTTCTAACCCAGCAATTAATTTTAGAATTGTTGATTTGCCAGTCCCATTTGCACCAACAAGGGCAATTCTATCGCCCTTATTAATTTTGATGTTAGTGGATTCAAAAAGTGGAACTCCAGTAAATTGAATAGAGACTTCGATTAAATCTATCATATAAAAACTTTAATATTAACGAATTACTGCAAATTTTGATGTGGTAATTTTATCAGCCTCTTCATCATAAGCTACCAAGAGATAAATTCCACTACTTACAAATTTACCATTTTCATCTTTACCATCCCAAAAAGTTATTCTTCCACCAGGCGTTTCTAATTTTTTTATTAATTTACCTGATATTGAAAATATTTTTATTGTACTGTTTTTTACTAATCCTTCAAAAGTAACGTATTCGTTAATGCCAATCTTAAATGGGCTTGGGTATGTTAATATTTTATCAAACTCTTTTTTGGGTTCAACAGATGTTGTGGTTAATGTGCTTAATCCAAAATTTGTTCCTATATAAACTAATCCAGTTTTATTATCAATTGCTAAAGAGGTAATGTTATCGGAAGGAAGTGGACTATTTTTGCTGTCATATTGAGCTAAAAGATGTGAACCATCGGCTGATAATACAAAAAGACCTTGATAGGTTCCAACCCATTTATAATTTAAAGGGTCAACAGCAATTGCAGTAATTGATTGCTGCCTTAAAGCAAAAACAGAAGTGATTAAAGAGTTAGGAGAGCTGGTATTTGCCAAGATATTCATACCGTTAGTTGTTCCAATCCATAATTCACCGCGCTTATCTAATGCAATAGCATTTACATTATTCGAATTCAGACCATTGGAAGAGTTCAACTGTCCCCAAACATCATTTGATTTATCTGAAGGTGTGCTATTTTCATTAAAATAATATAAACCTCTTCCAAGAACATTAAACCATTTAGTATTATATTCATCAATTAAACCATCAAGCATATAATTATCAAGTGTTAATGGAGAAAAAGGGAAAGTGTAATGATACCATGTTGAATTAGTAGTCAACTGAGCTAATGGTGTGTTATCATTAGAAGAATGGTTAAAGAACCATAAATCTCCGTTGCTATCACGTTGCGCATTCATTAAAACAACATAATTTGGGAAACCTTGAATACCAACTAATTCAGAATTATTAGCATTTAGATAATTAAAATTACCATTGTTTTCAATTGTTAAACCAGAACCCCAATTGGAAAGATACACTTCGTTTTCGTCGGCTGAAACGTTATGATAGTTGTTATTTGGCAATTCCGAAAATGTTGAAGTATTATAGTTAGTCCAAAAACTATTTTCAAATTTCATAAAGCCTTTTCCAAATGGGTCCTTTCCAGTTCCAACCCACAAAGCACCATTTTTATCAACGGCTAAACTTTGAAAAGAATTAGTAATCGGACCATTTGGAAGTAATATTTCACTATTTCCATTAATTATTCTCACAGTTCCTTTTTCTGAAGCAATTAAATATGTGCCATTATCAGCAATAATAATTTTTCTTAAACTGCTATTTGTACTTGAATAAATTTCTGTATCCGTAATTCCATCATAACTATGTAAAGAGTTTTTGAATAAAACGAAGAGTTCATTTCCTAAAATTTTAATATCAACCACAGCATTGGAATATACATAAGGCACCCATGAACTTCCATTAAAGCGAAATATCCCTTTATCGGTAGCAGAAATAATTTGGTTGTTAAATTTTAGGGTTTTATAAATTTTATTAGCTGCAATATCTATATTAGTAAAATAGCTAACCCATGATTCTGGCGCAACTAAATTAGTAGCCGCATCTTTTTGTATTGCAATTCCAAAATCAGTAGAAACATAAATTTTATCATCAACAGTAACACTATTGACACTTATTGAACTTGGGAAGTTTCCAAATTTTGCAGTAGAAGAAATAAATCCTAAATTGTCAATGTTAATTAATGAAATTCCAAATTCTGTTGAAATATAGGCTATATTATCAATTATCACAATATCTTTAATTTGTTTGGAAGTATTGGGTGATTCAGAAATATCTTTTATTGATATTGTTGATTTATCATTTGGGTCATATATATCAAGCATTCCATTTTGCATTCCTAACCAAACATTTCCATTTTTGTCAATTTCTAATGCAGTAATATTTTGATTACTTAAACCTTCAGAATTTGTAAGAAAAAGTTCAAAATTATTTGCTGAATTTGAAAAATAACCAGCACCACCAGTAGTAGCTATCCAAAATCCATCACTAGTTGATGAAATACCCATTACATCATCCATATTTGTAAAGTTTTTCCAAGTTCCAATATTTTGTGAAAATAGAGAAGTAGTTAAAAGAAGAAAAACTAGAATTGCCTTATTAAATAACATATTTTACCTTAATTTCATTTGCAGAATTAAAAACATTTTAATACAAAAGTTAATTTTCTAAATACATAAATACTTAAAAATGTTAAAAAATAATAGTTATTTATTTATCACAATCTAATCAAAAATATTCTTAAGCTGTATTATTAATGTAAACGATTATTTGACATCAGCGAGACTTCAATTAGCTTTTTTTATTACCTGGAACGGCAAACACATTGATATGCAATAATGGCTATTATTATTTGAATGGTTTTGTAACTTGTCGATGAATATTGGTTTTGGAAATCCATAAAAGTGAGCAAAAAATTGTTAAATTAAAATTTAGTCACATGGGAGTGGGAATTAAACAACATTCAACTTAATTCAAAACATGTCCCATTTCATTAAAGCGTTTTGGCTCTAATAAATATTTACCGAAATTGTTCTCATCGTCTTTCATTCCTCCATGAAAATCGGAGCCACCCGATTCTAATAGGCAATATTGGTTAACAATTCCTCTATAATATTTTTTTTGATATTCGTTATGTGATGGATGGTTAACTTCAATTCCATCAACACCAGAATTAATTAACGACATCAAAATTGATTCCTTTAAGTGAGCAGGATGCGCAATAAAAGAAAGTCCACCAGCATCTGCAATTAGTTTTAAAGCACTTTGAGAAGATACATGAATTTTTCTTTCGTAAGCTGGACCATCATCACGTAAATACTTTTGAAATGCTTCATAATAATCTTTTACAATTCCTCTGTTCATCATTGCCAAAGCTAAATGAGGTCTTCCAACAGCTGAATCTTTTGCCACTTCTAAAACATCATCTATTGTAATATCGAAGCCTAAGTTTACTAGTTTATTAATCATTGTTTTAGCGCGTTGTACTCTTTCTTCTCTAAAAAAACTTAAGTACTTATTTAATTCCATATTATATATATCAAGAAAATAAGCTAATAGATGAACCTCTCTATCTTCAACGTCGGTACTAATTTCTAAACCTGGAATTACTTTAACACCTAATTTTTTACCAATAGAAATCGCTTCTTCAATTCCGTTAATACTATCGTGATCAGTAATGCTAACAATATCAAGATTTAATTCTTTTGCTTTTTTGATAAGTTCAGTTGGTGAATAGTATCCATCCGAAAAAGTAGTGTGCATATGTAAATCTATTCGTGAATTTTTTTTCACTCAAACGTCTCTTTAAATTTTTCAAAATTAGTAATTCTAAGTTTGTTTCCATCTATTTCAACAAATCCCCGTTTCGCAAATGAATGAAGAGTACGTGAAATGGTTTCACGAGAAGTGCCCGCCATATTTGCAAGATCTTGTTGAACAGGAAGTTTATCTATTTCAACAACTCCACTTTTAATTTTGCCAGAATATTCAGCAATTTGAAGTAAGACAGTTGCAACTTTACCCTCAGCATCTTTAAGCGAAAGTGCTTTAATTTTCATATCAGCGTTACGCAAGCGTGCAGTAAGTTCTTGTAAAAGAATAACAGAAATTTCTGGATGATCGTGAAGAAGCTGTAAAAAATCGTTTCGTTGAATTAGGAAAACTTCTGATTCCTCAATTGCAATTACGTTTGCAGAGCGGGCTAAACCATCCAAAATTGCCATCTCTCCAAAAA
Source organism: Ignavibacteriales bacterium CG18_big_fil_WC_8_21_14_2_50_31_20 (assembly GCA_002786785.1). Classification (GTDB taxonomy): domain Bacteria; phylum Bacteroidota; class Ignavibacteria; order Ignavibacteriales; family Melioribacteraceae; genus 1-14-2-50-31-20. Next base: position 30,949 of record PCUD01000164.1, read on the forward strand.
AATCCATGTCGCCCAAAATTGTTAAAATAACTTCACGCCCGTCGCTACTTGATCTTGAGACTTTTACTTTTCCACTGAGAATGACAAAAAGAACATTTCCAGCATCTTCTTCTAATAAAATTGGCTCCTCTTTGGTATATCTTTTTTTGCTACCAATCTGTTCTATTTTTAATAAAGTCTCAGTTGGTAAATCAGCAAAAATGGGCACAAATTGTAATGAAGTAGATACTATTTCCATAATCAACCTTAGTTATTTGAATTTGGATAAATAAATAATGAAAAAATAATTATTTTTCAAGTTAAATATATAATAATTTAAAAAGAACATTCTAATCAAATTATTTAATTGCCTAAACAATTAAATTAAAAGTTGTATATTGTCTGAATATATTATATAAAAATGGCTTATAAATTGAATAAATTAGGAAAATTAAGTAATTTTGTATTCGTAAATAATTAGAAGTAACTTTGTAAATAAAATAAATAATTTAATTTAGTTTAAACTTAATATGGAGGAAACAATGGCAGTTAAAATAGGAATTAACGGCTTTGGAAGAATTGGTCGTCTAGTTTTTAGACGTGCAATGGAAGTAGATGATATAGAAGTAGTTGGAATTAACGATTTATTAGACGTTGACTATATTGCTTATATGTTAAAATACGACTCTACTCATGGTAGATTTAATGGTGAAGTTAGCGTTAAAGATGGTCATTTAGTAGTTAATGGAAAAGCAATTAGAGTTACTGCGGAGAAAAATCCAGCTGACTTAAAGTGGAATGAAGTTGAAGCAGAATATATTGTTGAATCTACAGGATTTTTCTTGACAAAAGAAAAGGCTCAATTACACATTGATGCTGGTGCAAAGAGAGTTGTTCTATCAGCTCCTTCAAAAGATGATACACCTATGTTTGTTATGGGTGTTAATAATGAATCTTATGCTGGACAATCAATTGTTTCTAATGCTTCGTGTACTACAAATTGTTTAGCTCCAGTTGCAAAAGTACTTAATGATAATTTTGGAATTGTTAGTGGATTGATGACAACAGTTCATGCTACTACAGCAACACAGAAGACCGTTGATGGTCCTTCAATGAAAGATTGGAGAGGCGGACGTGGTGCAAGTCAAAATATTATCCCTTCATCAACTGGTGCTGCAAAGGCTGTTGGAAAAGTTATTCCAGAACTTAATGGTAAATTAACTGGAATGTCATTCCGTGTTCCAACTCCAAACGTTTCTGTTGTTGATTTAACAGTTAACTTAAAAACTCCAACTACTTATGAAGCAATTAAGGCTGCAATGAAAACCGCTTCTGAAACTAACCTTAAGGGAGTTCTAGGATACACAGAAGATCAAGTCGTTTCAAATGATTTCCTTGGAGAAGAAAGAACTTCAGTGTTTGATGCTGGTGCTGGAATTATGCTTAATGAAACTTTTGTTAAAGTCGTTTCATGGTATGATAACGAATGGGGTTACTCATGTAAAGTTGTTGACTTAATCCTTTATATGGCAAGTAAATAATTGTTTTATAATAGACGGCAAGAGCCGTCTATTTTTTTGTATTATTTTTTTTGAGGATGTAATGAAAAAATTAACAATTGATGACGTTCAGTTAAAAGGAAAGCGTGTTTTAGTTCGCGTTGATTTTAACGTTCCGCTTGATGAAAATCAAAAAATAACCGACGATAAAAGAATTACTGCCGCTTTGCCTACTATTGAAAAAATTATTAAGGATGGAGGCAAAACAATTTTGATGAGTCATTTAGGACGTCCGAAAGGCAAAGTGCAACCAGAATTTAGTTTAAAACCAGTTGCGGAAAAATTAAGTTATTTATTAAATAAAGAAGTGAAATTTGCAAATGATTCTGTAGGTAGCAATGTAGCCTCTTTGGTTTCAACTTTAAATGATGGAGATGTTTTACTTCTTGAAAATTTAAGATTTCATATTGAAGAAACTGATAACGATGAAACCTTTTCAAAAGAATTAGCGAGTTTAGGTGATATTTATGTTAACGATGCTTTTGGAAGTGCTCATCGTGCTCATGCCTCTACTGAAGGAGTAACAAAATTTATTGATACTTGCGTTTCAGGCTATTTAATGCAAAAAGAACTTAACTACCTTCACAATGCAATTGCTGAGCCTAATAGACCATTTACCGCCATCCTTGGTGGTGCAAAAATTACGGGTAAAATTGATGTAATTGAAAATCTACTAAAGAAAGTTGATACTTTAATTATTGGTGGGGGAATGGCTTATACTTTTTATAAAGCACAAGGATTTGAAATTGGTACTTCTCTTTTAGATGCAGATAAAGTTGAATTGGCAAAAGAAATGCTTACTAAATTTAAATCTTCAAATGTAAAAGTTTTACTGCCTACAGATGTTGTGGTCGCAAGAGAGTTTGACAATGCTTCACCCTCCGAAGTTGTAAAAGTTAACTCAATGCCATCTGATAAAATGGGCTTGGATATTGGACCAGAATCAATTGAATTGTTTTGCGCTGAAATTAAAAAAAGCAAAACTGTCGTATGGAATGGACCAATGGGCGTTTTTGAATTTACTAATTTTGCTAATGGAACAAATGCTGTAGCAAATGCTTTAGCTGAAGCAACAGAAAATGGTGCTATTACAATTATTGGTGGCGGAGATTCTGCTTCTGCTATTAAAAAGGCTGGACTTGACAAAAAAGTTTCACACGTTTCTACTGGAGGTGGTGCATCGCTAGAATTTTTGGAAGGGAAAGTTTTACCAGGTGTTGAAGCTTTGACAAATGCTTAATACTATTAGAGTAGTGAGCATTAGTGTTCACTACTCTAATAAAATAACCGAACAACTAAAATTTCGTTCTTACATTTATTAACTTTTCTATTGTTTCGTTTAGAATAGCGTTAGATACTGGTTTTGATAAATAGAAATCTACCCCTGCATCGTAAGCATTTTTTTTATCGCTTCTAAATGCATGTGCAGTAAGACAAAGAATAGGTGTACTATCTAAACCATCCATTTTTATTTCACGTGTTAATTGCAAGCCATCTTTACCTTTCCCTAATGAAATATCCATAATAATTAAATCATATTTCTTTTTGTTAAAATTAGAGTAGTAATCTTCGGCTGATTTACAGCAATCAATAACATAGTTTTTTAGTACTGCTTTCATCGTCTTTTGTGAAAGTAAATCGTCTTCAATCAGTAAAATGTTTCTCATTGTGTTTCCGTTAATTAAAAGTTACGCTAAATTTTGAACCAAAATCCTTTTTGCTTTCTACAAGTATTTGAGCATTGCTTAATTCACAATATTTTTTTACAATTGCTAATCCAAGCCCAGTGCCATCAAATTTCCTTGAATATCCTTGTTCTTCTTGGGTAAAAGGATTAAAAACCCTTTGTAAAAATTCTTCTGACATTCCTTGTCCGGAATCGGTAACTTCGAGTGTTAATTTATTTTCTTTGTTCATGAACAAAGTTACCAAAACTCCACCTTCTGCAGTATATTTAATTGCGTTATCAATTAAATTTGCAACTATTTGTGTAACGCAATATTCATCACAAATTAGTTTAGAGTTGCTGACATTTGATTCAAAATTAAGACTAATATTCTTGTTTTTTGCTAAAATTGAATGCTCAGTAATTAAAGGTAAAATTATTTGAGATTGCAAGTCAACTTCACTTTCCCAAAGTTTTATAGACCCAGTTTGAATTTCGGACATATTAAGTATTAAATCAACTGTTCGTATAATTCTTTTGGAAGCAATATCAACACTATTAAAACAATATTTATAATCCTCATCTAATGTTTCAATTAGCTCTTCTTTTAAGAATGAAGAATTATTTATAATAATATTTAATGGAGTTCTTATTTCGTGCGAAATTTGAGCAAGAAATTCGGATTTCAATTTTTCTGATTCTTCAGCCTTTTCTTTGGCTAAAATTAGTTCAAGTTCCGATTTTTTTCGTTCAGTAATATCGCTTTGAATAGCAAGAAAGCCAATTATTTTACCTTTACTATCTAGAATAACATCTGTAGAGCTCTCAATATCAATTAAACTACCATTTTTACATTTATTTACTAATTCAAGTGTGTAGTTCTCTTTACGTAATAATACTGACCATAATTTTTCATAATCTTTTTTAGTTAAACTACCACTTTTCAAAATACGAGGAGTTGTTTTGCCAACTATTTCTTCACTTGTGTAGCCGTATAGATTTGTAAACTCAGAGTTGGTGTAAGTAAATATTCCTTCTATATCAGTCATAAAAACTACATCTTTTGAGTTGTTTATTGCTAAATTAAGTTTCTGTAATTGTTCGTCAGCTTTTTTTCGGTCAGTATTATTTCTGAAAACACTTAAGGATAATGTGGGATGGTTTTCAATTTCCAAAAAAGAATTAGAAAGTTCGAGAAAAAGTTTTTTGCCATTCCAAATTACTATTTCTCGTTCAATATATTCAGGAATTGTTCTAGTTCTAAATCTCAATTTATGTTTTGTCAAAACATCATCGTGTCGTGATTTTTCATAAATACAAGACATAGGTTTGCCCACAATTTCTTGTTCATCTTTTTCTATTAATTTACAGAAAGAAGCATTAACCATAATAATAGTGCCTTCTTCATTTGTTAAACGCATTCCATCCGTACTTTTTTCCCAAACCGCTCTAAATTTTTTTTCACTTTCAAATAGCGATTTTTCTGCACTTTTGCGTTCTGTAATATCAAACATATAACCGGTTAAAGTTACTAATTCTCCATTCTCATCAAAATTTCCAATAATATTTTCAATTACCGAAATTACTTTTCCATCAAAACGTAAATATTCTGTTTCATAATTTTCTACAATTTTATTTTTACGAACTAAATCTAACAACTTAATTCTGTCATTATAATTTTTATAGAGTTGTGAAATCTTACAATTCATTATTTCATCAATTGAATTGAAGCCAAATATTTTTGCCATTGCTTTATTACATAATAAAAAAGTTCCATCAACAGATACTATAAAGTCGCCAGTAAGATCATTATCAAATAGTTGTTTATATCTTAGTTCACTTTGCGTTAAGTCATCAATTGCTTGTTTTCGCTGTCTTCTAATTTTGTATTCTTTTAATTCTCTTTCAATTGCTGGATTTAACCTATTTAAATTATCTTTCATCAAATAATCATGTGCACCTAATCTCATTGCATTAACAGCAACACTTTCACCAATTGTTCCAGAAATAAGTATAAAAGGAATATCAATATCTTTGCTTTTTACAATATCTAAAGCAGATAATCCATCAAAATTTGGCATTACGAAGTCACTTAATATAATATCCCAAGTTTGCGTTTCGAGAGCATTTATAAGAGCTTCATTTGTCTCAACTCGTCTGTATTCTGGCTCATAACCTCCACGCTTAAGTTGGAGCAGAATTAGATCTTTATCGTCTTCAGAATCTTCTATAATTAAGACGCGAAGTGGTATTTTCATTTTTTTCTATCTTTCCTAATATAAATCAAAATTTTCAGGTGATTCATTTAAAGCAAGCCAATAAACACCAATACTACTTGCAACTTCAATAAATTGAATAAAATCCACTGGTTTTCTAATAAAGCTATTAGCTCCAAATCCATAGCTGGCAATTATATCTTGTTGCTCTTTTGATGAAGTTAATATAACTATTGGTATTAGTTTTGTTCGTTCAGATGCGCGCAATTGTTTTAAAACTTCAATTCCATCAATTTTAGGAAGTTTCAAATCTAAAATTATTAATGTTGGTAATGGATTATTAAATGTTCCATTTTTATGAGTTCCAAGCAAATAATCTAAAGCTTCAGCTCCATCACGAGCAATTGCAATATCATTTACAAGATTATTTTTTCTTAACGCTCTAATTGTTAATAGTTCATCATCGCTATTGTCTTCAACAAGTAAAATTGCCTTTTTCATAATTGTTAATCCTCAATTTTAGCATTAAGTGTAAAATAAAATATTGCTCCTTCATCAATTTTTCCTTTAGCCCAAACTTCACCTTTGTGGCGGTGAATAATACGTTGAACTGTTGCTAAACCAATTCCAGTTCCTGGAAATTCGGTTTGTTGATGTAATCTTTGAAAAGGAGAAAACAACTTCTCTGCATATTTCATGTCAAAACCAGCACCATTATCTTTTACAAAATATGTACTCCTTTTATCAATGTCAACAATTCCAAACTCAATAATTGATTCTATTTTTTTTGATGAAAA
>PCUD01000143.1:0-9652 GCA_002786785.1 Ignavibacteriales bacterium CG18_big_fil_WC_8_21_14_2_50_31_20
CATATTGGAACATAAATAAGTTCCAATATGAAGCAATTAAAGATAAAATAAGTTGAAGATTTAATTGACTTTAAACGGAATAACTCCAAGGTTTTAAAAACCTTGGAGGTTTTGATTTTTTAATCAATTTTTTGTATCAATATAATTTATCTAATCAGCGAAAATTATAATAATCTGTTTTACAATTGTCATCTCTCTACAGAAGCACCTAAACGGAAACCTACTCCGTAACCAGATTCAGTTGGTATTTTACTTTCTCTTGCCGTAGTTTCACAACTACTATCATTGTACCAACTGCCGCCTCGAATAACTTTCATAGGCTTAATTACGATTACATTACCTAATAAAGTTCCACCAGTTTCTGGACCTTGTGGATTTGTAACTTCTCCAGTTTCGTATCTTGCATACCAATCATTACACCATTCCCAAACATTTCCGCTCATATCGTAAAGACCTAACTGATTTTTTTTCATTGCTCCAACCGGATGAGTTCTACCATTGTTATCTTTTGCGCGGGATTCTGCCCAATCACCTTTCAATCTATAATCACCAGAATTTCGCCAGTACCATGCAACCTCATTAATATCGTCACTTCCACTAAATCTATAACGATCCATGGAATACCAATTGTATGTTTCGTCATACTTAGTACCACCGCGTGCTGCATATTCCCATTCAGCTTCTGAAGGCAAACGTCCACCTGCCCATTTGCAATATTCATGTGCACCCGCCCATGTAACCAAAACTACTGGACAAGAATCTTTTTCAGCATATTTACCTTTGACAAAATTGAATTTACCATTTCTATAAACAATAGTAGCAAATTGGGCTTTCAAATCAATTAATAAATTCCCATTGTAAACACCATTTTTAGCTATTTCATTTATATTAAGAAATTCTACAAATTCTGCATGAGTAACTTGATATTTATTTATATAAAAATCGTCCAATGTTACTTTGTGAGCAGGGTCTCCTTTAGAATTGCTGAGATAACCCATTTCAAATTTGCCTCCTTTTATAAACACCATATTCTTATTTTCTTTAATAGAAGTATTAATTGGCGTAATCTCTTTTATAGGAGTAAGAGGAGCTATCTGCTTTTTAGGTCTTGTTTCCTCAACTAACCCCAGTTTTTTAGCTTCATCCATTATCTCTTTTTCTACAATTGCACGGTTGTCAATTTCATCTTTTTTGTTGTATTTACTAATCAGAACTATAGAAATTATCAAGTAAATTAGACCAATAAAAAAGCTAAATGAAAATAAAATAAGTCCAACAACCAAAAGTAGGGAACCGATTATAATATTCTTCTTTCCACCAAGTAGTTCTGTTTTCATTTGTTACCTTTAATATATTTTTGAATTTTAAGTAGCATTTTTATATAATTCAATCTTTAAACATCAATTTACTATCTTTTTCCGCTCCAAGTTTAGCCCATTCTTCTGGAATAATTTTCCAGTTATTATCAGTTTTTGGATTAACTGTCACTTCTTTTTCAATCCATTTCATCATGTAAAAACGTAAATCTTTATCGGTAGAAGTAATAATTCGTGATGCTAATTCTGTTTGTGGAATTTTTGCACCGAGAGTTAAATGACCACCACCACCGTTTCCACGATACGAATTTAGAGCAACTTTGTATATTTTATTTAAATCAAATTTGTTGCCATTTTTCATTGAAGTAATTGTAACCCTTTCTCCAATTGGTTTGGAAACATCAACTGTGTAATTTATTCCAGCAGCGGATTCAAAATTATAAAATCTTTCCTCCAGCATTGGCGAGTTTGAACGTTCTGACCATTTCAATTTTCCACTTTCATCTTTTACAAATTTCAACAAATCATCATTTTCATCTTTCATTTGGTTAAACCAAATTCCACTGCTATAGTCCAAAATATCTTTTACTTCTTTTCCAGAAAGACTAATTGTATAAAGTAGATTTTCATATTTGTAAAGTTTGAACATATCTTTTACAAATATTTTACCCTTTTCAATTTTGGTGTTAAAAGTTAAAGGAGCAGCAAAAGAAATATTAGCATTAGTAATACCAAGTTGGATTTGGTGAATTAAATCAACAAAAGGCGAATCACCAAAAAGAGATTCACGCGATGAAATTGTTTCAGTAAAAACTCCAATTTCTTTGGAAACATATTCTTTTACAATCTCAAATTGAGGATTAAAAGTTTTGATAAAATCTGCATCTGGTTTGTAATTTTTTGAATTAAGCAAAGCACCAGTGAATTCCTTTTCCCATTTTTTCGTTTCTGGATTTAAGGTCATATTTATTGTTACTTCAGCAAAAATACGCGATGAGCTTGTTCCACCAATTAAAAGAACTTTATTGCTATCTGAATTATTTACAAAAATATTCCAACCTTGATGATCGTGCCCAGTAAAAACAACATCAAAACCTAGAACTTGTTCAGCCACTAATCGAGTAGCGTTTTCATTTTTATAAGTTGTAATTGTTTGTCCATTGTATGTTGGGTCGCCTCCAGCGTGAAAAAGTCCAACAATAATTTCTGGTTTTTCATTTTCTTTAATAATTGGAATCCACATTTTTGCTGTTTCAATCATATCATCAAATTGTATCCCTTCCCAAATTTTTTGAGGCAACCAATTTGGAATAGCTGGAGTGGTTAATCCAAGAACCGCAATCTTAATTCCTTTACGTTCAATAATTGTATATGGCTTAAAATATGGCTTTTGCGTTTTCACGTCAACCGAGTTTGCGGAAAGCCAAGGAAAATTTAATTGAGTTACAAAACTATCGTAAACTGGATGCCCAGTTTCGATATCATGATTTCCAACAGAACCTGCATCATATTTCATGTAATTCATAACATCAGCATAAAGATGAGGTGAGTTTGGTTCCTCAAAATTATAATAATAAACCGCTGGAGTTCCTTGTAGAATATCGCCATTGCTTAGTAAAACTAACTCTTGTGTACTATCCGCTCGTTGTCCATTTAAATAGGTTTGAACCTGCGCAAGTGAATGATCTTGCGGTTTCATATCCATGAAATTATAAGGATATATTGCCCCGTGTGAATCTGTTGTTTCAACAATTTTCAGTTTTACTGTTTGTCCAATTAAAACTGAAAACGAAATTGTAATTACTAACAAAGTAGTTACTAATATTTTATTTATAGATCTGTACATTTATTCTCCATTATTAAAACGTTATAAATAGTAAGCAATATTATTAAAAAGAGAATCGAAATGAAAATATTATTTTACCGAAATATTCATACTAAATATTTTTTGAGGTACTAGAAATTTTTTGGAATTCCAAAAGCTCAACTTTTGAAGTTTAAAAGATTGCAAAAACAAACAGTCTTAAAAATATAAATCTCTTTCTATTGATGATTAAAAGTTGGGTTTTTTCAAACTAACATTCATTATATAGCTTTAATGTTGTTATTTTTAATTACAGAACAGCGCATCAAAAAAAACATATAGACAAAATTCCAACCAAAGATTAATATTAAAAAATCATATATTTATAATTAAATCTTATAAAATATTTTGGACTTAAAAATGCGATTACTTAAAACTCTTTTGTTAGCTCTAGTATTGATGATAACTGCAAATGCTCAAACTGGTTTGTACAAGCCAATTGATATTGACACAGTAAAATATTCGTTAAATGATTTTGGAAAAATGTGGACTTTCGATGATGTTCCAGTTGGAATGTTTGGAAACAAGTATGGATTTGAACCATCTTTTGAATGGTTGGCTAATGTTCAGAAATCGGCACTCCAGTTTGGTGGCGGATGTTCGGCAGCATTTGTTTCTGAAGATGGTTTGATTATGACAAATCACCATTGTGGACGGGGACAATTGACCTCACTACAGGACGAAGGTGAAAATTGGTTGCGCGATGGTTTTTATGCTGAATCTCTTGATGAAGAAAGAGTTGTGCCAAATTTATTTGTAGACCAGTTAATTAAAATTGTTGATGTTACAGATGAAATAAAAGAAGAAATGGCAAAAGGGGAAAGTGATAAGGAAAAAATAGCTTTACGTGATTCAATTGAAGCAAGATTTGTGAGAGACGCAGAAGCTGAAAGTGGATTAGTTTGCAAAGTGGTAACACTTTATAAAGGCGAAAAGTATTCACTCTATTACTATAAACGCTATAGCGATATTCGCTTAGTTATGGCTCCGGATTTTCAAATAGCTGCAACAGGCTGGGATTGGGACAATTTTACATATCCTCGCTACGAATTGGATTTTATGTTTTATCGTGCTTTCGAAAATGGCAATCCAGTAAAAACTGAGCATCATTTTACTTGGAGCGAAAAAGGTGCAAATGAAGGTGAACCAATTTTTGTTGTTGGAAGACCTGGAAGCACTGACCGTCTTCTTTCAGTTTCAAATCTTGAATACTTGCGAGATGTAGTTTATACAAATCGCCTTGCTTTGTATGAGGACCTTTATCAAGTCTATTTTGAATTGTTCAATAAATATCCAGAACGTGAATCAGAATTGCTTAATAATGTTATGGGTTATGGCAACGGAAGAAAATCTTATGCGGGCAGATTATACGGATTGAGCAAACCTGAATTGATGGCAAAGAAAATGAGTTTCGAAAATGAGTTGCGAGCAAAAGTTAATGAATCTCCAGAATTATCCGAAAAATATAAAAATCTTTGGGCTGATATTGACAATGTAATATCTGAATTACGAGAAACATCAGCTAAATATTACGGTTATCAGCCTCAGAGAAGGGGAGCTTCTGCTTATTTTAAAATAGCATACTCAATTATAGATTATGCTGAGGAAATGAAAAAAGAAGAAGCTGATAGAAGTCCGCTCTACCAAAAGGAGAATTTGCAAAATACGATAAAAAATATTTTTCCAGATTCGATAGATGTTGAGTTTAATAATTTGTTAATTCGTGCTCATGCAAATACTGTAACAAGTATTCTTGGAAAAGATGATGAATTGCTGAAAATGCTTTATGATGGCAAAACTGGAAATGAAGCGGTTAAGTTTGCCTTGAGCAATTCTCAAATTACTACAAAAGAAAAAGTTGACATATTATTGGCTTTAACTCCCGATGAAATTCTGAATTCAAGTGATTCGTTTATTCAATTCATTATTAACTCGCAAGCTATTTATGAAAAACTTGAAGTTAAAAGAGAAGAGTTGAACAACAAACTGACAATTTTAAATCAAAAATTGGGTGAAGCTGTTTTTGATGTTTTTGGTGATAATATTTCTCCAGATGCAACGTCAACTTTGCGAATTTCTGATGGAGTTATTAAAGGCTACGAATATAACGGCACAATTGCTCCGGCTAAAACTACGTTTTATGGCTTGTGGGATAGATATATTTCATTTGGAAAGAAAACATATCCTTGGGGCTTGCATCCACGCTGGCAAACTCCTCCAGCGGAATTGGATTTGTCAATCCCAATCGGTTTTGCTTCCACAAACGATATTGTTGGTGGAAATTCTGGAAGCTCAATAATTAATAAAAATATGGAAGTAGTTGGATTAGCACACGATGGAAATCTTGAATCACTTGCTGGTCATTTCATCTTTGATGAAACCAACAACCGCACTGTTGCTAGTGATTCATGGGGAATTATGGAAGCTCTAAAATATATTTATAGAACAGATAGACTTGTAAATGAATTATTCAATAGTAAGATTGATTGAAAGGATATAAAATGAACTCCAAGAACTTAAAAAAATACAAATACAACGGTGCTAGGACTTTAGTTTTATTGCATGAAAAACATTTGCGTTCTTTTTTATTGGTTTGGCGAGAGGCTAAAAGATTAAATATAGGATTGCCAGATACTGAAGATCCAGATTATAAATCATTAAATACACTTCTTCACCACGTATTTAGAGCAGCACGTGGATACATGGTTTGGATGTGCAGCAAGTTGGAACTTCCAGATCTAAAAATTAAGCCAGCGCCCGAAGCAGATAAAATTGAAAATGAAGTGGATGAATATCTAATCTACTTATTAGCAAAATGGCGCATACCACTTGCTGATCTTGCAGAAGAAAAATTCCACTCACCAACATTCAAATCAAATTGGGATGTTGATTACTGCATTGATGCAATGCTTGAGCATGCCGTTATGCATCCAATTAGGCATGAGTTTCAGTTGAAAAATATTATTGAAGGATAGAGCAAAAACCTTGGGGGTTTTTGAAACCTCCAAGGTTTGTATTTTCACTAATATCTAAAAGGAACTAAAAAAGGTAGGCATGGGAAAATTCATTAACTTTAGAAATTAATTAGAAGCAAGAAAGTAATTCGGGTTCTAGTTTTATACTTATTCAAATCTTGGAATTCAACAACTTATTAATTAAGTTGTTTTTTTTAAATATGAAGGTGTGTTAAATGCTGTGTAGGGTTGTATTAAAATAATTCTTTTTCAAAAAAAAACAAAAAATATTTTTCATACAAATTAAATGGAGTGCAAAAATGAAAATCAATTCCGTCAAAATTAAAGTTATTTATTTACTAATGTTTTTATCAATTAACGTTTGTTTAGCGCAGACAATAAATTTGCAAACCATGCCAGATACAACAAAACAATTCGGGTTAAGTTTTGATAAAACTTTTTTCTCAAACAAATATTATAAAATGAATGCATTTTCTGGTGTTTATCAGATATATTTCAATATTCCAATAAGTTCAAAAATAAATTTAGTAAGTAGTATTCCTTATATAAATGCAAACTATGAAGTAGATAATTATTGGGGAAAATATACTTATGAGAAAAAAGGGTTTGGAAATATTTTTATTGGGATACAAACAAATAAGAAAATAATAAATAATAGCATTTCATTTTTTTCAGCTGGTGTGTTTTTACCTACAGCTGAAGAAACTATAGCTTTAAATGGTTTATACAGCAACTATTATGACATCCAGAAATTTATACCAAATTCTTTAGGTTTATACCTTAACTATGCCAATCATAGAATTATTGCAGAAAGTTTTAATTTTGCGTTTGAAGTAGGTCCCAATTTTATTTTGCCAATTGGCGATAATAGTTCTGACGGAGAAATATTTGTCCATTATGGATTGAATGCGGGTTTTAAGGTGGAAAGATTATCATTTAATGTTGAATTACTAGGCATTTTTATTCTATCTGAAGATACAGAGGATATAACAGACCGTTTTGTTAACATGTTTAATTTAGGGGCTCAATGGAAAGGCGAGGTTGTTAGCCCAAAAATATTTTACAAAATCTATTTGAAGGATGAAATTAGTCGTTCTGTTGATGGTGTACTTGGCATGGGTGTTACTGTTGCAATAGATTAAATGATATTTTAATTAAAACGAAATGATAAATTACTTGTTAAGCAAATAATAAATATTTGCTGTTAAGAAAAATCATAAAACTTGTTACTGTATTGAAAAGTATTATAATTTTAGAGAATTATAAACCTCCAAAGTATTAGAAACTTTGGAGGTTTTAGCTCAAAAAAAAAGACAATTTCAAAATAGAATGAATTAAAACAAACCATCAACAGTTAAATATCTTTCACCAGTATCGTAGTTAAAGCCAAGTATTGATTTGCCTGTTCCAATTCCATTAATCTTTTGGTTAATAGCTGCAAGCGTTGCGCCTGTTGAAATTCCAGCAAAAATGCCTTCTTCTTTTGCAAGTCGTTGAGTAAAAAGATAGGCTTCTTCCTTACTTACCGAAATTGCTCCATCCAAAATACTTGTATTTAAGTTTTTTGGAATAAAACCAGCGCCAATGCCTTGTAGTGGATGTGGACCCGGTTGTCCGCCACCAATTACTGGCGAATCTATTGGTTCAACAGCAAATGCCTTTAATTGTGGAAATTTCTTTTTCAAAATTTCCGCAATTCCCGAAATGTGACCTCCAGTTCCAACGCCAGTTATTAAGTAATCAATTCCTTCTGGAAAATCAGATATTATTTCAAGAGCAGTTGTTTTGCGATGAGTATCTGGGTTTGCATCATTATCAAATTGTGAAGGTATCCAAAAATTGGGATCGCCATTTTGTAGCTCCTCAGCTTTTGCAATTGCTCCTTTCATTCCAAGCTCGCGTGGAGTAAGTTCAAAAGTAGCTCCATAAGCCGACATAATTTTACGCCTTTCAATTGACATTGATTCTGGCATTACTAAAATTAATTTGTATCCTTTTACAGCGGCTACCATTGCTAAACCAATTCCAGTATTGCCAGAAGTTGGTTCAACTATCGTCATTCCAGCTTTCAGAATCCCTTTGTTTTCAGCGTCTTCAATCATTGATAGTGCAATTCTATCTTTTATGCTTCCGCCTGGATTTTGTCTTTCCAATTTAATCCAAACATTATTTTTTGATGAAGCAAATAATTTATTTATTCTAACGTGTGGAGTATTTCCAATGCTCTCCAATATATTTTCTATTTTCATTTTTGTAACCTTTCATTAAATTATAAAATTTGAAACATCTGATTCGAAATTTTCTTTAAAATTTATTTCACTTCTGTGGAATACAACAGAATTCGCTGGAACCGAACGAGTAAGCCAAACGTTTCCGCCAATTACAGCACCTTTTCCAATAGTAGTTTTTCCACCAAGAATTACAGCATTTGAATATATGATTACGTCATCTTCAATTGTTGGATGTCGTTTAGTTTCTGCTAAATCCTTATCAACGCTTAGTGCACCGAGTGTTACACCTTGATATATTTTTACATTATTTCCAATATGGGCTGTTTCACCAATCACAATTCCAGTTCCATGATCAATAAAAAACGATTCGCCAATAGTTGCACCTGGATGAATATCAATTCCACTATTTTGATGAGCATATTCTGTGAATATTCTCGGCAGAAGTGGAATGTTCAATTTATACAATTCATGGGCTAATCTATAAATTGCAATAGCCGAAAAACCAGGATATGCTAATATAACTTCATCAACACTTTTTGCCGCTGGGTCGCCTTTGCAAATAGCTTCGGCATCTCTTAACAAAAGGGAATGAACATTTGGTATATTTTCAATGAAAGTTTTAGAGCAATCCTTTGCTTTAAACTCCATTCCGTTGTTAAGTGAAATCAAAATTTCTTGCAAGTTTCTTCTTAGTAAATAGACTTTGCTCACGATTTCTTCTGAGTTGTAGTAATTTTTAACTGAATAGTGTGGGAAAAGGAGTTCCAACAATTCATTCAAAAAACTATGCGAAGCTGATTTTATCGGATTTCGGGGTTTATATTCTTTTCTTTTTTCTAATAATTTATCCGCAAATGAGGATAAATTTTGATCATCATTAATCATTGTTAATGCCTTTTGTAAAATGTTTATAATATGAGTTTAACCGTTAGTTAGGTTTAACAGAGGCAAGTATAAAAATATCCCAATAAGTGGAATTTAGATTTGTTGTTTGAATAGATATTTGTTTTTAGATTTTTCATACTTAAAATTAGTAAAATATTTAGCAATTATAAAACGATATTTTGCCTTATTAAAAATAAATTCTCAATTAAACTAATTGTGTTGTTTTAAAGAAAATACCGTATTATTTGTTTTTGTAGCACAGAATAGCATTCTGTGCAAAATAAGTATAATCGCTAAAATAAAGGCACAGATTACTAATCTGTGCTACAAACATGTTTATTCTAAAAACTATGCTGAAATTATTAATAATTAATTGTATTA
>PCUD01000143.1:9667-39629 GCA_002786785.1 Ignavibacteriales bacterium CG18_big_fil_WC_8_21_14_2_50_31_20
TAAGAGAAAATACCATGAAAACATTTCATAGACGCAATCTACCTCATGTCCATTATAATGATGGGCAATATTTTTTAACTTATAGGCTCGCTAATAGTATACCACAAATAGCTTTACAAGAATTGCAACAAGAATTTAACGCTTATAAAAAATTAACATCAATTCAACAAAAACGTCTTTTTGCAAAATACGATTCTCTTTTGGATTCAAATGAACTGGGATTAAATTATTTAACAATTCCATCAATTGCTGAAATTGTTAGAGCTACACTTGAGTTTCCAAATAACAAAGAATACAAACTAACTTGCTATTGTATTATGCCAAACCATGTTCATGTAGTCTTTGAGTTGCTTGAGGGGAATAAAGGAATTAGTAAAATTATGCAATCAATCAAAAGAATTTCTGCACGTGACGCCAATATTGTACTTCGGCGTTCTGGTCAGTTTTGGCAAGATGAAAGTTTTGATAGGTTGGTTAGAGATGAGCGAGAACTATTTAATATTGTAAAATACGTTTTGATGAATCCAGTTAAAGCTGGGCTGGTTGATGATTGGGAAAAATGGAACAATACTTATTGTCATCCAAATTATTTGGTTTTATAAAATTTGTTTTGTAGCACAGAATAGCATTCTGTGCAAAATAAGCGTAATTGCTAAAATAAATACACAGATTGCTAATCTGTGCTACGCGAGAATCAAAATATTGAAATGTTGAATTTAAAAATTCTTAAATTAGCACCATGATAAAAAAAGCTGAAGGCATACTTAGTAAAATATTCGGTTATCACTCTTTCCGACCGCTTCAAAAAGAAGTAATTGAAAATATAATTTCAAAAAATGATACATTAGTTATAATGCCAACTGGTGGTGGAAAGTCGCTAACTTACCAAATTCCCGCACTAATTTTTGACGGAATTACGGTTGTGGTTTCTCCACTAATTTCGCTAATGAAAGACCAAGTTGAGCAATTAAGTGAACTTGGAGTAAATGCTTTATTCCTAAATTCATCTTTGAGCCAATTGGATTATCAATTTAATGTTGAGCAAGTTAGAAGTGGAAATGTGAAGTTACTTTATGTTGCTCCAGAAACTTTAATGCTTGAGCGGACATTAGAATTATTAGAAAAATTGGATGTAGATTGTATAACCATAGATGAAGCGCATTGTATTTCTGAATGGGGGCATGATTTCCGTCCAGTTTATAGAGAAATTGCAACATTAAAACCCAGATTTCCAAATGCAGTTTTTATGGCGCTAACAGCAACTGCAACTCCACAAGTTCAAAATGATATAATTGAAAATCTAAAATTCAAAAAATCAAATCGTTTTGTAGCAAGTTTTAATAGGGATAATCTGTTCCTTCAAGTTGTTGAAAAGACATTTCCAGTAAAACAGACTTTGAATTTTCTTGAAAAGCACAAAAATCAATCGGGAATTATCTATTGTTTTTCTCGTAAACAAGTTGATGATTTAACGGCTGAATTGGATGAGCATGGATATTCTGTTAAGCCTTATCATGCTGGACTTTCAGACAAAGAGCGCATGCAAAATCAAGAAAAATTTATTAAGGATGATATTTCAATAATTGTTGCTACAGTCGCTTTTGGAATGGGAATAAATAAACCAAACGTAAGGTTTGTAATTCACTACGATTTACCAAAAAACATTGAATCGTATTATCAAGAAATTGGACGAGCGGGTCGTGACGGTTTGCGAGCCGATTGTTTGCTGCTATTTGGATATGGTGACATTAGCAAAATAAATTATTTTATTGACCAGAAAGAGGGTCGTGAAAAATTAGTAGCTAAGCAGCATCTGGATAAGCTAATCCGTTATGCAGAAACTTATGCTTGTAGAAGAATTCCGTTGCTTACATATTTTGGGGAAGACTACTACCAAGAAAATTGCGGAATTTGTGATAATTGTAATAAAGGAGTGCAAACACTTGATAATATTTCAGTTGAAGCACAAAAATTTATGAGCTGTGTTAAACGAACTGGAGAAATATTTGGAGCAAATCATATTGTTGATGTATTACTCGGCTCAAAAAACCAAAAGGTAATTGAAAAAAAACATGATGAAATTTCTACATATGGAATTGGGAAAGAACATTCGAGAGAAGTTTGGCTTTCAATTTCACGTCAATTAATTGTAAAAGGATTATTAACAAAGGATTTTGAATTTGGAAGTCTGAAAATTACTGACCGTGGGTATGAAGTTTTGAAAGGCGGTGTGGATGTAAAGGGTAAAATTGATACTGAAACTAAATTTGAAAGTAAAAGCATTACAACACTCAATTATGACAAAAAGCTGTTTGGTGTTCTTCAGCAAGCAAGAAAAAACATTGCAGATAATAGTGGATTGCCACCTTACGCAATATTCCCTGATAAAACACTTATTGAAATGGCAGCATATTATCCAACAACAGACAAGGAAATGATAAATATTCATGGAGTTGGTGATGCTAAGTTGCAAAAATATGGGGCAAAGTTTATCCTTTTTATTTCAAATTATTGCAATAAATTTAATATCCCAGTAAGCTCTAAAAATATATTAAGTAATAGAAATAGAAATGGTTCACCAACAAAAAAGCTAAAGTACGAAATAATTGGCAAAGAATATAATTCTGGAAAATCTGTTGACTCCATTTTGAGTGAATACAATTTAAAGTTAGATACCTTAATTGCACATTTATCAAAATATGGAAATTTGGTCTCACCAATCAATCCAAAAGGACTTTTGAACAGATTAGAGTGCGACGAAAAAACACAAAAGCAAGTATATAAAAGCTTTCAAAAATTAGGCGCTGAACTTATGCGTCCTGTTTATGATGATTTAAAAGAAACTGTAAGTTATATTGATTTAAGAATATTAAGATTAAATTATTTATTCCAGAATAAAAACTAAATTAAAAACACTATTCCATTTATCACAACAAATAGAGAACCGTAAACAAATTCTGCAATTCCAATTTGTTTAACAGTTTTTGTAAAGTTTAACTTTGAAAATCCTATCTCTGAACGAAGTAAAAGAATAATTGAAGCTAAAAAAGAAAATTCTGGAAGCAAAAAATTCCATCCCAATAAAAAAACAATTAAAACCGATATTGAATTTGCCAAATTCGTTGCGGCTTTTGAATAATCTTTTCTTTTTTGCTCTTTGACTTTTGCATTTACATAAATAATTGTTGGAATTGCGCGGCTAAGCAATAGAATTCCAAAAATCCACACATTATATTGAAACGAACCATTCATTAGTAATATTGAAATAGCCATTAGAGTAATACCAAAAGATTGAATAAATTCAAAAAATAAATATCTTCCCAAATTATTTATCTGAAAAAAAAGGAAAAGTAACATTAATAATAATCCAAATGCGTATGGGAGTAAATAAACTATTTTTGCATTTACAATAATGGCAACAAATAACAGAAAGATAATACTTGAATAAAAGAATAGAATTTTAGTCGCCGCTGATTTATGTTTGGTTGATATAGATTTTGTAAAAATAATTTTAATTGGCTGATTTGCTAAAAATAATATAAATGATGCAAGCGCGAGCAATAATCCATTTACTGAGAAGGCAACTATTAGTGAAAGTATTAGTGGTTCCAACACAAATCCCCACGCTCCGTGTTCCTTTGGTATTGCAACTTTATTTAATAACATTTTAAATTCTTTCTATTAATTGTATTTTGATATATAATATAGTTTCTGCAAAATGATGAATATGTCATTTTGAACCCGTTTTGTGGGTGAGAAATCTTTAGAATTGTGAGAGACTTCTCTCCCGAAAAAACATCGGGATTGAAATGACAAAGAGATAAATCCCTATTTTGCAGAAACTCTAATATTATTAGTCAATTTTCTTATTAATTCTAACAATATGCGAAGTACCATGAACACCAATTTTTTCTTGAACTATTAACATTCCAAGAGTTTCTACCAAACCATAAATTCCATTGTGCTTTGTGAAATTGCGATAATTATTGAAATGATCAGTCCCAGCAAGAAATTCTGCAATTCTGTTAGAAATTCCTCTTTTATTTTTGGGTTGAGGAGCAAAATAATCCCCAATTATTATTGTATTTGAAATTTCACTCATAGCTTTTAATACAGTTAATCTCATTTCGTAAGGCATTTCATGAATTACATATGAAATGGTGGAATAGTCAAATTTTTCGGGAAAATGGGATTTTATTTCGGTTGCATTAGCATGAAGGAAAGAGATGTTTTTAAAATTTGATTTTTCTAATTGAGAATTGGCAAAATTTATATTACGAGAAGATAAATCAACACCAACTATTTTTCTAAACTTATTTGTTGCTTGAAATACAAATCTTCCAGTTCCAGTTCCAATATCTATTACGGATGAATTTGGCTTCATCATTTCTCTCATAATTGCAAAAGTTCCATCTTGATTGGGCGCAATCATTTTATCGTAAAAAAGTCCATCATACCAATGAAATTTATTTTTCATCCAAATGCTCCTAGTAATTTTAATGACATTAAGAAAATTGCAATTATTAAAATAGTTTTAATAAATTTATCACCACCTTTGATCGAAAATTTTACACCCCACCAAGCTCCAAGCATATTTCCGGATGCAAGTACTAAACCATAACCCCAATTTACGTTCCCAGAAATAACAAAAATTATTAACGCCGGAATTGTATAAATAAGCACAATAAAAACTTTATGCATATTCACCTTTACTAAGGATTGTTTCATTAAATAATGAAGCGAAGCCATTAATAAAAAGCCAACACCAACCTGAATAAATCCACCATAAAATCCTACACCAAACATGGCTAAATAGACATGAAAATTTTGTTTCTTAGTTAATTCCTCAACGGCAATAATGCTTTTTTTAGGAAGTATCATTGTTATAACTACACCAATCATAATTATAGCAAGAATTTTTTGGAATAATTCATTACTTATGTTTATGGCGGAGTATGCTCCAATAATTGCACCTGGTAAAGTAAATAATGCAAGTTTAAAGCTTAACTTAAATTTTGAATGGTTTCCATTTTTGAAAGAAATAATTGCCGTAATGTTTTGAAAAAGAATTGCAATACGGTTTGTTCCATTTGCAACAGAACCATCCAAACCCAAAAACAAAAGCATTGGTAAAGATAAAACAGAACCGCCACCGGCATTAACGTTAATAATACCGGCAATTATACCCAAAACAAAAAGAAGTAGTAACTGTAAAATTTCCGTCATATCAAATCTTCAATATTTAATTTTAAATTAGTTATATTACCCACAAATTTAACAATAATTTATTTAACAGGGTTATATGGAAAGTTACATAAAAGAACTTGAAAAATTGCGTGTTGAAAATGAGAAACTAAAAAGTATTCTACACGAAAAAGATAATAATTCCATTAATTCGGCAGAAGAAAAGTATCAAACACTTTTTGTGGAACTAAAAGATGTTTTATACGAAAGCACCCCAGAAGGAAAATTAGTGGATATTAATCCATCGGGGATTGAACTATTTGGATATGATTCCAAAGAAGATATTATGAAAATTAATATTGCAGACGATTTATATTTTAATCCATTAGAACGCGATAAACTAATTGAAAAAATTGAAAAAGATGGATTTGTTAAAGATTATGAGATAAGAATAAAAGGTAAAAAGGGAAATGAAATAATTGTTTTAGAAACATCTTTTATGATAAAAAATAATGATGGAAAAGTTGTTGGTTATAGGGGAATAATAAGAGATGTTACAGAAACCAAAAAACAAGAAAAACTACTTAGAAAATATAACGAAGAATTAGCAGAACTTAATGAGCAACTTAAATTATCAGAAGGAGAGCTAAAAAAAGTTAATGAGGAGAAAGATAAATTTTTTTCAATAATTGCTCACGATTTAAAAAGTCCATTTAACGCTTTACTAAATCTTTCTGAGTTTTTGGTAGAGGATTTATCTGACCTTTCAATGGATGAAATAAGGTCGTTTTCAAAGGAAATTAATAAATCTGCTCAAAGTGTTTATGACTTATTGCTAAACCTACTACAGTGGGCTCAAATTAAAACTGGAAGGATTAACAAAACTCAAGAAAAAATTGAACTTTCAAAATTGGTAAGAGATACACTCATTTTTCTAGAAAATATAGCATCAAAAAAGAGTATTAAAATAATTAATAATGCCGATGATTTAAGTTTAATAGTTGGTGATAGAACAATGATAAGTTCAGTTTTGCAAAATTTAATTTCGAATTCCATAAAATTTACTAAGCGAAATGGAAATATATTTATTAATTCTGAAGAAAAAGATGATAAAATAATAGTTCATATTAAAGACACAGGCATTGGAATAAGCAAAGAAAATTTAAACAAATTATTTAAATTAGATGAACACGTAACAACTATTGGAACTGCAAATGAATCAGGCACTGGACTTGGCTTAATTTTATGCAAAGAACTGCTAGAAAAAAATAATGGTAAAATTTGGGTAGAAAGCATTGAAGGACTTGGAACTACATTTAGTTTTTCGCTGGAGAAAGCTTAAATCTTGCAGAGGGAAACTTATGTAACCGTTTCCTCTCTGCCTATAATTTTTTATTACTCTTTATTTCCTAAATAAATTATTTTTCTAATTGAATCAAATTGCAAATATGGATAATCTTGTCTAATTACTTCTATTGCTTCAGTTGAAGAAATGGAAGTATTTCTTAGTGCTTTGAATTTCTTTTTAATCTGATAATCTCTTAGATTTTTTTCATTAATCAAATTCCTATCCTTCAACAGATAAAAAATTTCGTCACTTATTAATTCAGAAATGGGGTTTCGAAATACACTTTCACTTGCGTCCATAATAGCTCCTATAAGTTAATGGATAATAATATTTTCAAGTTTATTCTTTTACAAATAAAAAATTGTCACAATTGCGACAAAAAGTAGCAAAATATCATTTACACCTTTTTCTTATGGAGAAAAGTCTTGTTTTAATAGGATTAAATTTGAATACAACCGAAAGTGAAACAAACAGAATAATAGTTAAAACTATAATTAATAATAATTCCAAAATGGACCTCTACCGAAATAGTAAATAATAATTGTAGAGAATTATTCTATAGTTTTTCCTTTATTGTTAAGTGATAAGTTTAATTTGATTCAAAGTTATTTAACTAATATTTAAAAAACAAGAAAAATTTTGGGTATAAATTTATCACAACCTATTTTATTTTAAATTATTTGTTTAATAAACTGAGTGATTTTTTTACTAAAATTTCTAATGATGGATTTTCAATATCAGCTAAAATTGTCCTAACAGCTTTTTCGGCTGTTTTGGAATTGTATCCAAGTTGCGATAAAGCAAGAATTGCATCGTTTTTAATTGCGTAATTAATATCGTGTGAAAACTCAAAGCTATCAGATAATTTTTCAACTTTATCTCGAAGTTCAATTAAAAGCCTTTCACCAGTTTTTTTGCCAATTCCGGGAATTGCAATAATCCTGCTTAAATCATTATTTCTTAATGCTGTGTGTAACTCATCAATCTGAATTCCAGATAAAATTGATTGAGCAGATTTAGGCCCAACACCATTAACACTAATTAATAATTCAAACATATCTTTTTCCGATTGGGTAGAAAATCCAAAAAGAACTAAAGCATCTTCGCGGACACTTAAATAAGTAAAAAGTGAAACTTTTTCACTACTATTTTTGGATAACGATTCAAAAGTGGAAATTGTGATATTAACTATATATCCAACCCCATTTACATCCAACAAAATTTGAGTGGGTTTTTTGGAAATAATTTTACCTGTTAAATATCCAATCATTTACACACCTATAATATTATAATACTTTATCTGGATTTGCTTCTACAAATTTTTTCCAACTTCCACTTTTATGAGAAAGAGAATCTTTTTTGAAAGCATGACAAGTTGCAATTGCAAGGGCATCGCTTTCGTCAAATTTAGGGAAATCGTTTTGTAAATTTAGTAATTTCTTTACCATAAATTGAACTTGTTCTTTGGAAGCCGCCCCATTTCCCACAACAGATTTTTTAACTTCACGTGGTGAATATTCGCATATTTCAAGTTTACACTTTTGTGCAGCAAGTAATGCAATTCCTCTTACATAACCAATTTTTAAAATGGATTGAATATTATTGTTATAAAATACTGTTTCAATTGCAAATTGAGTTGGATTGTAATTTGAGATTAATCGTTGAAGCTCATCATAAATTGATTCTAAACGTGGCGGAATTTCTTTTGTGCTTGGAGTTTTAATTATTCCAGAATACAAATAATTAAGTTTGCTGTTTTCATATTTAATAATCCCGAAACCAGTAATAATGGTTCCGGGATCAACTCCAATAATAATCATATTTTTTTCGTTGATTTATTCTTTAAAGTCAGCATTGGAATATACATTTTGTACATCATCGCTATCATCTAGCATATCAAAAAGTCTTTCAACTTTTTCGGATGCTTCACCTTCAACCTCAATTGTGTTTTTTGCAATCCATTGCAAAGAGGCATTTTCAATTTCCAGTCCAGCATCAACAAGTGCTTTGCGCACAGTTTCAAATGAATCAACAGAAGAAGTAACTTCAAAAAAATCTTCTTCTGTTTGCAAATCGTCAGCACCAGCTTCGAGAATTATTTCAAAAATTTCATCTTCTTCTTTGCCTTGGTTTGGAAGTGTAATAATTCCTTTTCGGTCAAACATCCAAGCAACCGAACCAGTTTCACCAAGACCATTACCATATTTTGTAAAAAGATGTCGCACTTCAGCAACGGTTCTGTTTTTGTTATCGGTTAAACACTCAACAATAAAAGCAACACCAGATGGTCCGTAACCTTCGTACATTAGTTCTAAGAAAGTAACACCTTCTAACTCACCAGTAGCTTTTTTAATGGCTCGTTCAATATTATCCAAGGGCATATTGGCAGATTTAGCGTTGTCAACAGCTAATCTTAATCGAGGATTGGCATCAACATCACCTCCACCAATTTTAGCCGCGACGGTAATTTCTTTAATTAATTTTGTAAATATTTTTCCGCGTTTTTGATCGAGAGCTTCTTTTTTCCTTTTTATGGTTGACCACTTAGAGTGACCTGACATAATAACTCCTATAAATTAATTAACGTTCTCTATTACTTTTATATCTTTTAATCTAATTTGGGGGTATGAGACCTCATTTCTTGAAATTTTTTCAATTGTAAAAACAATATCAATTAAATCCCTATCTTTCGCAATAATTTCGGCAAAATACCCTAAGTTAAATCCAATGGCATCAAAAACCTTATCACCACCATTTTGTTTTAAGGTTGCAAGTAGATGATTACTACCAACAATTCGTGGATAATTTGCAAGTTGTACATTTTTTGCAATAAAAACTGGGCGCATGTTGCCAGGACCAAATGGAGCAAATTGATCAAGAATTCTAACAAATTTAGGGGTTATATCAGAAAGAGAAATAATAATATCAGCTTTTATTTCAGGAATAATATCTTTTTCCTTCATCTTTTCTCTTAAAACATGGTTAAACTTAATTCTAAATTTATCTATATTATCTATTTCAATAGCAACACCAGCAGCAGCTTCGTGCCCGCCAAATTGAATAAGCATATCGTCACACTCTTGAAGTGCCTCGTAAATATTAAACCCTGAAATGCTTCTGGCAGAACCTTTTGCAACACCATCAACAGTTGATAGCATAATTGCAGGCCTATAATATTTTTCAACTACGCGTGAAGCTACTATTCCTATTACACCAGGGTGCCATTCATCCACATGAACAATAATGGCAACTTCTTTGTCCAAATCAACGGTTTCTTCAATAATTGAAACAGCATGCGAAAAAGTCATTTCATCAATTTTTCTTCGTCTGTAGTTTTCATCTTCAAGAATTTGTGCAATTTTATCTGCTGTATCGTTATCTTTTTCAATAAATAAATCAACAGCTCTTTTTGCATCTCCCATTCTTCCAACAGCATTTATTCGTGGAGCAATTGTAAAAACCACTTGTCCAGCAGTTAAACTTCCAACTTCCTTTTTTGCTTTTTTAATTAAGGCTAAAATTCCAGGTCGTGGATTTTCGTTTATCATTTCCATCCCTCTTTTAACTAAAATTCGGTTCTCATCTGTTAGTGGAACAATATCAGCAGAAGCAGCAAGCGCAACTAAATCAAGGTATTGCAAAATGTTGTTTTTTCTACCAACTCTATCAGAAACTGCACGAGCTAATTTAAAAGCAACTCCAGCACCAGAAAGATATTTATAAGGATAGTTACAACCAGGCTTTAGAGGATCTAAAACAGCAACTGCATTTGGAATAGTTTCTTTTGGCTTATGGTGGTCGCTAATTATTGTATCAACCCCTAATGAAGTGGCATATTCAACCTCATCAACAGCAGTTATTCCACAATCGACTGTTATTATTAAATCAGTTTTTTGTTGGGCAAGAAGCTCAATTGATTCAATCGAAAGCCCATAACCATCGGTTAAACGGTTTGGAATGTGAACTTGCACATTTGCATTTAACTCTTTTAAAAATAGATATAATATTGCAGCCGATGCAGTACCATCAACATCATAATCTCCGTAAACAACAATTTTTTCATTGTTTGTTATTGCGTCAATAATTCTATTGGTTGCTTCTTGCATTCCATCCATTAAAAATGGATCGTGTAACAAATTTATATCTGGCCTAAAATAGGTTTTGGCTTCGTTAAAGTTCGTAATACCTCTAAGAATTAAGATAGACGCTAATATATTGGATATATTAAGGCTATCAGCCAAAGCCAGCACCGTTTTTTCATCTGGCGCTTCTTTGATTGTCCATCGTTTTTCAATCATCGTATTTATAAAGAGAAAATGATATCGCAAGTCTATAAGCCGAATTTTGTTTCCCAATAAATCGGGATGGCAATTATTTATCTAGTTCTGGTATTACTAACAGAATCAAGCGATCTACCCGGGATTATCAAAGCGAACAACTTTGCTCTGCATTAGCAGAGAATCCTTTGCATGATCTTGCTCCAAGTGGGGTTTGCACTGATCCCGACAAGCGGGACTCCAATTAAGGACCTTTGTTATTACTAACAAAGCGGTAGGCTCTTACCCTGCCATTTCACCTTTATCTCGATAAATAGAGAAAGTTTATTTTCTGTTGCACTTTCCGTAATTATAGCCCTAAAGCTTATAACCCCCGGGAGTTACCCGGCACTCTGTTCTTTGGAGTTCGGACTTTCCTCTATTCCAATAGTAAACTATGGAACAGCAATTGCCCAACTTGCGATATCAATATCTCTCTACCTTATTTTATTATTATTTTCTTTTTCTCAATTACTTTAAATATACAAAATATTTTCTATCAAATGGGAAATATTGACAATACAATGTTTGCTCAGATGCAATTTATTTTCTTTCTAAGAAAATATAAAATAATGTTGCAATAAACCTAAATTATTGATATAATATAGTGAACAAAATAACACTAATTATGATGATAAAATTAAGACAAAAAGACGAAATAGATTTGCTTGATATGGAGGATTACCGTCTTCCACAAAATAATGGAAAAAAGTTTAGTATGCCTAAAATTCACCATGTTATTTGGCGAGAAAAAGGTAAAGTTAATTTCGATATTTTTGACCAAGAAATGTTGTTTAATGATGAAAAAACAAATGAATTAATACGCAGTGGTAATACAATAGGATGTTTCTACATAGAATCCCCTGGAATGAGGTCGTTGCTAAAACGTTTGGATTGCCACACTTTTGAAATGCTTGTTGCCGCAAGTTCAATAATTCGTCCAGGTGTTGCCGAAAGTGGAATGATGCGGGAATTTATTGAGCGCCACAAAGATCCAACCAAACGAAAATATTTAACTCCAGAAATTGAGGAACTGCTTGGTGAAACATACGGAGTTATGATTTACCAAGAGGATGTTATAAAAGTTGTTAATGAAATTGGCGGGCTAACTCTTGTGGAAGCTGATTTATTGCGAAGAGCAATTAGTGGCAAAATGCGTTCTCATAAATCGATGAAAACATTAATTGATAAGTTTTTTATATCGTGTCGCAAAAAAGGTTACTCAGAAAAAACAATTTCAAAATTGTGGAATCAAATAGAATCATTTGCCGGTTATGCTTTTAATAAAGCTCATAGTGCATCTTTTGCAATAGTTTCATACCAAGTGGCTTATCTAAAAACATATTTTCCCGATAAGCTAATGGCAAGCGTTCTTAATAACCAAGGCGGATATTATTCTGCTGCGGTATATATTCAAGAGAGTAAAAGAATGGGACTAAAAATTTTACTCCCCGATATAAACAAAAGTAAATATGAATACGAAGGTAAAAATGAAACTATTCAAATTGGATTCTTAGCTATTAAAACTTTTACAAGGGATTTAAGCCGTAAAATTATAAAAGAAAGAGAACTTAATGGACAGTATGTTTCATTAATTGACTTTTTAATTAGAGTAAAACCAAATATTAAAGAAGCAGAGTTGCTTATTAAATGCGGTGCAATGGATTCATTAAATTTTACACGCCCAACGCTAATGAGATTGTTAGATATTTATTTATTGCAACGAAAAATATTTGATGAAAACAATCAAGATTTATTTGCATTTGAATCATACAAATTAGAAATGGAAGTTAAGACAGATTTTCAATATCCAATTTCACAAATTTGCAAAATAGAATATGAAACATTTGGCTATATGGTTACAAAACATCCTTTGGAATTTTTTCCCAAAACAATTAATCGGAAAGATATAATAAAAGCTTCAGAGTTAGCAAAATATAATGGGAAGCAGATTAAAATAGTTGGTTGGTTTATGGCATCCAAAAGGATAAAAACTAAAAAAGGAGAAATTATGAAATTTCTTTCGCTCGAAGATTTAACAGGAACCTTTGAGGCAGTGCTTTTCCCAAGCGTTTATTATCGTTTTGCCGAAAAAACCCTTTCAATGGGTCCGTTTCTACTTGAGGGAAAAGTTGATATTGAAAATGGCTTTAATATTATTGTAGATAATTTGTCTCTTCTTTCGGGAAAAGAATTAAGTGCTACGACACAAAAAGATAGCAGTGAAAACAAGTATTATGGTGATGTAGAAAAAGTTAGTGAAGAAGAGTTTCATGTTGTTGCTTCATTGGGTAAAGCAAACTTGGAGTTAGCTTACGCAAGCTAAAAAAAATAGACAAAACCCAAGTATAAAGATGTGTAAACATTATTATAAATTATTGTTTTATTAAAAAAATATAATTATCTTAAACTTAAGATAAATAAAATAATCATGTAAAATATTGTTTTATCTTGACATAAAAGCTATAATTTGTTAAATATACATATGATTTATTTTAGTAAAAAAAATAGGTAAAAAAATATAATTTATTCATTAAAAGATCGAGGGGTCATTATGAAAAAACTCGTTACATTAATTGTTGTACTATTATTTACTGTTTCATTAACTAATGCACAGGCTTTAAAAGATTCTTGGTCGTTAGGTTTTGGTGGTTCTGTACTAAACCTTACTTCAACTGATGTATTAGCTAAAGAATTAAAAAGTTTTGGAGGATTTGTTACTCTCCAAAGAAATTTTACTGAGCATACCGGATTAAGATTAGCTTTAGATTTCGGAAGCTTCACTAATTCACCAGTTGGAAACAGAAATCTTGACATTACAACAACAAGCTTTGCGGGTCATTTAGATTTAGTTTACTACTTTATGCCTTGTGAGTCACTTTCTCCATTTATGACTATTGGTGTTGGTCAAAACTATTACTCGGTAGATAGATCGGAAATTGGACAAGCTGATATTGATGGTATGTTTAGTTTACAAGTTGGTGTAAGTATTGGTGCAGAAGCAAACTTGTCAGAAAACTGGAAGCTTAAAGCAGAAATTGGAACTTACCAAGTTGGAAATCAAGGATTTGACGGTAGTTATGGATCAGAAGGATATGGACTACTTGGAGCAAATACTGATGCATTCATGAAATTTGATGTTGGTGCTCAATGGTATTTCTCAAAAGGCGAAGAATCAAAAGTTTGCCAATTGTATGATGGTCTTCAATTACCAGATCCAGTTGATTATGAAAGACTTGAAAACATAGTTAAAAAATATATTCCACGTGAAGTAATTAAAGAAGTTGTTGTTGAAAAACAAGTTGCTGGAACAACTGGTGGCGGAACATATATTATTGATGGTGTAGATGCATCTGGTGAAAATAGCAGAATGTTGCTTATGGGTGTAAACTTTGATTTTAATAGCAATAAATTAAAACCAGAAGGATATCCAATCCTTTTCCATACAGCTAAAATCATGCACCAAAATCCAAAACTAAATATTGAAGTTCAAGGATATACTGACAATATTGGCTCTGAAAAAGCAAACCAAGTTCTTTCACAAAAAAGAGCTGAAGCAGTTAAAGCATATTTGGTTGCTCGTGGTATAAGTGCAGATAGAGTAAAAGCTGTTGGTTATGGTGAAACAAATTCTATTGGCGACAATAAAGATGCCGCTGGAAGAGCAATGAATAGAAGAATTGAATTCAAAGTTCTTGACTAAGAGTAAATAAAATTAAAAAAGGACTGTTATTAACAGTCCTTTTTTAACAAAATAGTTCCATTTTATATTTAAGCATCAAAATTAAATCAATAATTCCCTTTAAATTTATCCGAGAGATAAGTAAGGTTGACAAAACAAAACATTATATTAAAATTATAAGGACCTCTGCGACGCGAGTCAATGGGGATTTTTTGTATATGGACATAAAAGCAAAAATAATAGATAGTGTTGGTCTTGACCGAACTATAACGCGTTTAGCTCATGAAATAATTGAGCACAATAAAGGGTCAGAAAATATTGTACTTCTAGGAATGAGAACAAGAGGTGAATATCTGGCAAAAAGAATTCAAGCAAAAATCCTTTTTATTGAAGGAGTAAGCCCTAACCTTGGAATTTTGGATACAACTCTTTATAGAGATGATTTTAGAATAAGGCTTAAACAGCCAGAAGTTTCAGTTACTGATATATCTTTTGACCTATCTGAAAAAGATGTAATATTGGTTGATGATGTTCTTTTTACTGGCAGAACAGTACGTGCAGCTCTTGATGCTATAATGGATATGGGAAGACCAAATACAATACAATTTTGTGTGTTAGTGGATAGAGGTCATCGTGAAATGCCAATTACTGCAGATTATATTGGCAAAAATATTCCTACATCAATAAATGAAGAAGTAAAAGTAAAAATGACTGAAATAGATGATGAGGATTCAGTCTATCTTGTTGAAATTAAAAATAGTTAATAAAAGGTAAGTTAATGAGTTTATCATCAAATCATCTGTTGGGATTAAAAGATGTTCCCAAAGAAGATATCCAGTTAATTTTGGATACTGCTACAACTTTTAGAGAAGTACTTGAACGACCAATAAAAAAAGTACCTACTCTTCAAGGCAAAACAATAGTTAATCTTTTTTATGAAAATTCAACAAGAACACGCCTTTCTTTTGAATTGGCTCAAAAACGGTTATCGGCAGATACTATTAATTTTTCAAAATCTGGAAGCAGTGCAGCCAAGGGGGAATCGTTCAAGGATACTGTGAGAAATATTGAAGCAATGAAAGTGGATATGATTGTTTGTCGCCACGAATCTGCGGGAATTCCAAAATATCTTACACAAATTTCAAATGCAAAAATTATAAATGCAGGCGATGGAAGGCACGAACATCCAACGCAAGGTTTGCTTGATATGTATTCCATTAGAGAAAAAGTTGGCAGACTTGCGGGACTTAATGTTTGCATTGTTGGTGATATTGGACACAGCAGAGTTGCATTATCAAATATTTATGGTTTGCAAACTATGGGTGCAAATGTCTCAGTTTGTGGCCCATCTACTATGATTCCTTGGGGAATGGAAGATTTTGGAGTAAAAATTTATAATAATATAGATAAGGCAATGGCCGAAAATGATGTGCTTAATGTTTTAAGAATTCAATTAGAGAGAGATGCTGGAGTTTTAATTCCTTCTGTCCGTGAATACCATACTTATTTTGGAATTACACAAGAGAGAATTCAGAAGAATAATCCAAATATTTTAATACTTCATCCAGGACCAATAAACAGAGGTGTCGAAATATCTTCTGAAGTTGCAGATGGTTCATCTCAAATAATTCTTAATCAAGTAACAAATGGAGTTGCAATTAGAATGGCAGTACTGTATTTATTAGGCACAAAGAGTGAGGAGTAATTAAAATGGAAATATTATTAAAAGGTTTACGATTATTTAATCCAGAACAAAATATGGATATAAATTCGGATATTTTAATAAAAGATGGAATTATTGAGAAGATTGGAAATGTTGACCTTTCTAATCATAGTGGAATAAAAGTTTTTGATTTTAGTAGTAAAGTTTGTGTCCCTGGACTTTATGATATGCATGTTCATTTAAGAGAGCCCGGAGGTGAGGATAAAGAGACAGTTATCAGCGGTAGTAATAGTGCTGCGGCTGGTGGTTATACTGGGGTTGCATGTATGCCAAATACAAACCCAGCAATTGATTCTGCTGAAGTTGTAAAATTTATAACTGATAGAGCAAAAGATCATCTTGTGGATGTAAATCCAATTGGTGCTGTAACAAAAGGAAGAAAAGGCGATGCACTTGCTCCTATGCTTGAACTATATGATGCTGGCGCTGTTGGGTTTTCGGATGATGGAACCGCAGTTAAAACTGCATCCCTTTTAAGAAATGCTTTGGAATATGCTAAAATGATAGATTCCCCAATTATTGAACATTGTGAAGATGAATCTTTAGCTGGGGGTTCAATGAATGAAAGCTCCATTTCAACGGAACTCGGTTTGCCTTCAATTCCTACAGTAGCAGAAGATTTAATTGTAATGCGTGGAATTCTTTTAGCTGAATATACTGGAGGTAAAATTCATATTGCACATATCAGCTCAAAACGTTCGGTTGAACTTGTAAGGGAAGCAAAATCACGTGGAATTGATGTTACTGCTGAAGCAGCTCCGCACCATTTTACTCTTACTGATGAATGTGTAAGAGCTTTTGACACAAATTACAAAATGAATCCACCATTACGCCAACAAAAAGATGTTGATGCAATAATTGAAGGTCTGCAAGATGGGACAATAGATTGTATTGCAAGTGACCACGCACCTCATTCAATTGAAGACAAAGAATTAGAATATATATACGCTCCAAATGGAATTATAGGACTTGAAACACAACTTAGTCTTACCTTAACAGAACTTTACCATAAAGGCAAATTAACTCTTGGACAAGTTGTGGAAAAACTTGCAATTAATCCAAGAAAAATATTAAATCTTGAAATTCCACAAATTCTGGAGGGTGAAATAGCAAATTTCACAATTTTGGATTTAGATATTGAGTTTAAGTATGATATTAAAAGCTCTAAATCACGATCAAAAAATTCTCCTTTTCACGGAAGAGAATTAAAAGGTAAATCAATTGCAGTAATAAATAATTCTCAAATATATGTTGATGGTCAGTTCCAAAATATTTAGCTGTTAAATATTAACTTCACTGCTGGCTATTTTTGTGAACAGTGAAGTTAATTTCCTATCTAAAATATTAGTATTTACTCTTAAATCAAACAATTAGTTAAATAAAAGTTTGGCACTTAATTTGTCTTTCATAATATAAATTGGAGGATAAAATGAAATCATTTTATAAAATATTTGTGCTTTTTGTATCAATTGTAATGTTATCATGCCAGGATGAAGTAATGCATTATTCTGATAATGTTGCTCCAAATGTTCCGACAAACATTACAACAGAAACGGGAGATAATTTGATAATTATTGAATGGAGTCCAGTTTATAATAATGATTTAGCAGGATACGCTGTTTATTATAGCGATTCATATAATGGAAAATATAATTTGTTAGGGACTACTAAAAACACATACTACTACGATGAAGGTGCTGGAAATGGAATAACAAATTATTATGCAGTTGCTTCCTACGATTTTAATGGAAATGAAAGTGATTTAAGTTATGATGTTGCGTATGACACTCCACGCCCCGAAGGATTTAATCAAACACTTTATGATTTTAGGAATTTCCCAAATATTTCTGGTTACGATTTAAGCACTTATAGGGTTGAAAGTTATAACTCTGATTATACCGATTTCTTTTTCGAAAATGATAATGGTGTTTTTTATCTTAATGTGTGGGATGATACAGATATTCAAGATGTGGGACAAACCAGAGACATTTATGATGTTTCATTTGCACCAAATGAAGGCTGGGTTTCTTTGCAACCTGGAGAAAATATAAAATATGTAAGAGCAATTAGAGGAAACACTTATGTAATTTGGACATTTGATAACCATTTTGCAAAAATAAGAATATCAGGAATTTATGACGATAGAATTAAGTTTGACTGGGCTTATCAGACAGCAAGTGGTAATGTTGAACTAAAAACCAATCGAGGAACTGGAGTGAGAAAACAAAAGCAAAATGTAATTGTAGATAGGAATAATTAGCTAATAAGGAAAAAATTATTTCCAATGTTTCAAAATTCTTTTAAGTTGACAATTCTTCAAAAATAGCAGAATTGTCAATATTATTTTTAAATACAATTATTCTGAATTTAATTTCCATTTTGTATATTTTAAGTGTTTAAAATTGGCCTTGAATGAAAAAAAATCCCAAAATATTATTTTCAATTATAATTCTTTTTCTAACATTGAGTCATGAATGTGTTTTTGCCCAATTTGATTCAAATTCTAAAATTGGAAAAATATTTTCCGAATTTGAAAATGGAATTAGGACAGGTGCTATTAAAGAATTTTCAAATAATCTAATTTCTGAAACATATATTAGCTTAGAAAATGGAGAATCGTCATATTATAGTTCTAACCAATCGTTTTATATTTTAAAGGATTTTTTCCAAAACTATATACCAATATCATTCAAAATAATTAAAACTAGCATAAACGAGGAAAAACCATTTGCAATTGGAAAATTAGTTTATAGCAAAAATGGTATTCGTGGTGAATCGCAAGTATTTATTGCCTTAAAATTGGAAAATGAGAATTGGAAAATATCTCAAATAATAATTAACTAATGCCACAGAAAATATTAAACAATAAGTATTTATTTTTAGCGCTACTCGCGGGTTTTTTGATTTTAATTATTGGATTTATAGCTCCATCAATAACTGAAAATTATTCCAACAATTGGAATAGCAAATTTGATCAATTAAAAATTGAAATTAATAATAGAGTTCAAAATATTATTAATAAAAACGAACAAGTTCTTTTTAATAATGTAGCTGAAATCTCAGAAAATATCCTACAATTAAGTCCAACAGAAATTACAGATTATTTAGCAATTCTAAATCAGACTAAATTTAATAATAGCTATATAAATATATTTCAATCTGGCAAATTGGTTGGGTGGAATAAATATCAAATTATAACTGAAAAATCTGTTGCTGAGCATAAAAATAACTTTGGAAATGGTAAAGTCTTCTTTTTTGAAACCCCCTTAATTACTTACTTAGCATCTATCTCAGAAGTGGATTCTGTCCAAGTTGTAGCTGCAATTCCAATTGAAAAAAATTATAAAATAAAAAACAATTTTTATCAAAATTTAAGTTTAATAGAGGTAATTAATAGTGAGTTTGATGTTTCTGTTTCAATAAAGTTTATTCCTGATGAGATTAATGAAAATTCGTATAATATTAAAAATATGACTGGTAAAATTATTGGAAGTGTAAGAATAATTGAATTTAGTAAAAATGCGGACATTCAATATTTTCAAAACGTTTTTTCTCTTTTGCAATCCGTTTTAGTAATTATTGCAGCAATACTTGCCCTAATTTGGTTTAATGGTAAAATTACTTTCAAATATGTTTTCCTCAAAATAATGTATTTTGCCAGTTCAATAATTTTTGTCAGAATTATTTTAAGCTTACTAAATGTTGGTAAATATTTCGAATTTTCTGATTTAGTAAATCCGATTTACTTTTCGTCTACATTTGCTTATGGATTAACTAAATCCCCTCTTGAACTTTTTTTAACTGTAATAGCAGTTTTAGTGGTTAGTTTTAAAATATATTTTACATATATAAATAGTAATAAATTTAGAGATACAAATAGAACTCTTAAATTACTTTATTCTTTAATTATATATGTTTTATTCATTCTTTTGTATAATGGTTTTGCTTCAGTACTTAAAAGTATAATATTTGATTCCTCCATACTTTATTTCAAAGATGCTTCCTTAAACGCTAATTTTCAAACAATTTTTATGTATCTAAACATATTGTTGATCGGATTAATAACAATACTTCTCTGTATAGTTCTTATTTCTTCCATTATAAATTTAACTAATCACTTACTAAAAATTAAAAGTCAAATCTTTTCGCTTATTCATTTTTTGATCATTTTACTGTTTATTCAAATTGATGAAATGATTTTTAACAAAAGTTCAATTTTGTTGAGTATCCTATTTTTGCTTTTAGCATTCGTTCTGACTTACTATTTAAAAAACAATAAAATTAATGACTTTACTAAAATTGCGGCAATTTTATTTTCAAGTTCAATATTATCCATTTCATTTTTGAATTTTTTTAATACCGAGTTGGAAATAAATTCGCTAAAAACAATTGCAAGTGAATTAACAAGATCAAACTCTGAGTTGTATGAATTTTATATTGATGACGCTTTATATAAGGTAGTTAAAGATGAAACGCTTTCTGAAAAAATTAGTTTAGCGGATGGTAATTTTAACACTGAAGCATTTTTACTTTGGACCAAAACTTTTCTTTCTTCCGAAGTTCAAGCTTCTGCAATTAATATAATTGATGCTAATAAAAATCTATTGGGTAGCTTTGAATATAGATTTAACCAACCATATTATTGGAATTGGGGCAATTTAGAAAACAAAAATGCATCAAGTAAAATTGATGTTTTTAACCAGGAAACTTCAAGCAAAGTAATTACTGCAATAACAAAAATAAATTACAAAAATAAATTAGTGGGATATGTCGAAATTATTGCTGTTTATAATGCATATAAATTTGCAGCGGACGATAACTATAAACTAATTAGTTCAATTACTCCATTTAACAAATTATCCGTTAATATGGATTTGCTTAAAATTTACGAATTCCAAAATTCAAAACTTTCAAATTATTTTACTAATATATTTTTAACGCAAGCCGAAGAAGAGTTAATAAAGAATATGACTTTTGATAAAAACGGTGAAGTTTGGAGCAGTATTAAAATAAATGGAGAGCTTAATACTTTTTTCCTTAAAAAATATGTTGATAAAAATGGTGAGAAAATAATTGCAGTTGGATTAAGTAACAAAGATCTTACATGGAATTTATTCGACTTTTTTAAAGTGTTTTTCATTCATAGTATAATGATTCTTTTTGTTTTTATTTTATTACTTTTATATAATTACAAAAATTGGAAATATTTTAGGATTAGTTTTAAATTAAAAATTTTGGTTTCATTTTTAATTGTATCTATTATTCCACTTATGATACTTGCTTCTTATTTTAAAAATATTACAGACAAAAAAAATGACGAAGCAACAAACTATAAATTAGGCAAAAGAGCGGATAACGTTGAGGAATATATAAATACATATTTAACCAATTCAACGCTCACTCAACAAGCAGTTTTTGATAAAGCTACCAAAGATTTGGACATAAGATATTCTTTATTTGAAAATGAAAACCTAATTTACAGTTCGGAAGGTACTTATTACAGAATTGGGATTTTACCTGTAATATTAAACCCAGGAGTTTATTTATCAGTATACAATAATGGTGCAAAAGAAGTAATTGCCAAGGAGAATATTGATAAATTATTTTTTAATACACTTTATCATAAATCTAATATTAGAGGAGAAAATTATATAATTAAAGTGAGTGATTTGTTTAACTATTATCAGTTGCCAATGAGTGGATTAGAGTTAAATGTTTTTCTTTTTGGAACTTATTCATTAGCCATAATATTCATTATCTTATTAAGTACAATTTTGGCAAATCAAATATCATCCCCCATTGAAAAGCTCACCAAAGCCACACGATCAGTTGCGCGTGGTGATATGAATATTCAATTGCAAAATAATGAAAGTGGTGAAGTAAAAGAACTGATAAATGGCTTTAATCAGATGGTTCTGGAACTCAAAAAAAACCAGCTTGAATTGGCAGAAGTTGAGCGCGAATCAGCTTGGCGCGAAATGGCAAAGCAAGTTGCTCACGAAATTAAAAATCCACTAACCCCAATGAAGTTGGCTGTTCAGCATTTGGTTGCTGCACACAATGACAAAAGTGACAAATATAATTCTATTTTTGAAAAAGTGACTTCAACTATAATAAACCAAATTGATATTTTAAAAAATATAGCTTCCGAGTTTTCAAATTTTGCAAAAATGCCAAGTCTTAAGTTAGAATCGGTTGATATTATAGCAGTAAGTTATGAAATAATTGATCTATTTATCGAGGAAGATTGTTCGGTAAATATTATACCTAATACAAATAAGATAATAATTTTAAGTGATAAAGAGCAATTTCAAAGAATGATTATTAATCTCATCAGAAATTCTATACAAGCAAACGCAAAACAAATTAATATTATAGCCAATTTGCTTGATAAAAAAGTAGAACTTTTTATTTGTGACGATGGTGATGGTATTAAAAGTAATATTATTTCAAATATATTTGATGAAAATTTTACTACAAAAAAATCTGGAATGGGATTGGGTTTGGCACTAATAAAAAGATTTCTCAATCAAACAAATGGCGAAATTTCGGTAGAAAAATCGTCGAACGAAGGCACTACAATTAAAATAGAAATTAAAATTGATGGATAATTTAACACAATATCAAATAGAAGCACTTAATCATAGCAAGCATATTTCTTTAACAGCTAATGCAGGTTCTGGAAAAACATTTGTTTTGGTACGTCGTTTTTTATCAATTCTTTATGAAGAGAATATTTCACTAAACAATATTGTTGCAATAACGTTTACTGAAAAAGCCGCCTCTGAGTTATATAAAAAAGTTGCTAATGAAATTGAAACAAGAATTGTAGAAGAACCAGATAAAACAAAAATTAAAAAATTGGAAGGTTTACGTAGAGAATTAGTCTCGGCAAAAATTTCAACTATTCACTCTTTTTGTACTGAGGTGTTAAAGGAATTTCCAACAGAAGCTGGTATTGATGCAAATTTTCTTCCAATAGATCAAAGAATATCTGATGAGTTAATGTCCTCCGCAATTGATGAAGTTTTGCAAAAGTCAATTCGCAATAATGATGAATTGATTGAATATATAAAGCGTAATATAAGATTGCTAGGTTCAAAAAAAATATTGAAATCAGTTTTGAAAAATATGATTTCAAAAAGAAATGATGTTGAAAAAATTACTGAAAGTGTTTATGGGCAAGATATTGAAAAGGCAGCAGAGATTTTTAGAAATAAATTTGAATTTTATTTTACGAAAATATTCACCGAAAAATTTCCACAATTTTTTGAGGCTGTTCAAGAAATTAACCAAAGAGCCGAATCAATTAATGCAGATAGCGAGTTAGTTACAGAAATTAAAAGTCTTATTCCTGATGCAAAAAATGAAAACAATGTATTTCCTTTAATTCTAAAAGTTAAAAATATTTTTGAAAAAATATTAGTACAGAAAGGAACAGTTAAAGTAACAGGTTATATTCCAAATAAATATAGAGAAGGAATTCATAATTCAATAGAATTAGTAGAGTCTTTTTATTCTGAATTTAAAGTAATAGAATTTTCTGAAGATTATAAATTGGCTGAAATAGAATTAGCAAAATATGGTATTGATATTTTAAATTTATGGAAACCAATACTGGCTAAGTACAATCAAAAAAAGATGCAAAGAGGATATCTTGATTTTGAGGATTTGTTGCTTTTTGCAGAAAAATTGGTTCAACGCGAGGATGTTAAATCATACCTTGCATCACGCTATCAATATTTTATGATTGATGAATATCAAGATACTAACGAAACCCAGTATAATATTTTCATTCCAATATTAGATTATTTAAAGCGTGGAAATCTTTTTATTGTTGGTGACGAAAAGCAGAGTATTTATATGTTTCGTGGTGCCGATTTGCAAATATTCAATAAAACAAAGGATGCAATAAGAGAATCAAACGACGAAACCAGTTTGTTGCAGCTTCCTCATAGCTTTAGATTATCAAAAGAATTAACATTGTTTACAAATAAATTATTTGGGAACCTATTTGCAAAGCCTAATTTAATGTTTAATGAAGTAAAATATGATGATTTAATATTTGCTAAAAAGGAGGACAAAGAAAGTGAAATTGCTTTTTTGATTTCCGACGAAAATGATAGTGAATATAAGTTAGTAGCA
The DNA here is from genome assembly GCA_002786785.1 of Ignavibacteriales bacterium CG18_big_fil_WC_8_21_14_2_50_31_20. GTDB lineage: Bacteria > Bacteroidota > Ignavibacteria > Ignavibacteriales > Melioribacteraceae > 1-14-2-50-31-20. The sequence continues at coordinate 34,066 of PCUD01000143.1, forward strand.
AAAAAAATATTGGACTTAGTGCAAAATAAAAACATCGATTTTAAAGATATTGCAATTCTTGCACGAAAAAGAAAAGCATTTACCGATTTAGAAAAAGAATTGCAAAAATTAAATATTCCTTACCAAATATATGGAGGCAAGGGTTTTTATCAACGGCAAGAAATTTATGATGTTTATAATTATCTAAATTTTCTTATAAATCCCCAAAGTGATGAAGCTTTAATAGCAATTTTAAGATCACCTTTTTTTATGCTATCGGATAAAATGTTATTTGAAATATCCAATTTACACGGTGAATCATATTATGAAAAGTTACAAAAATATTCCCAAACAAATAATGAAGTTAGTGAAGTTATTAATCAACTTAGCGTTAATATACAAAATGCTAAATCGCGTCAGCTTGCAGTATTGTTGAGGAGTATTTTACAGGAATCAGGTTATTGGAGCAAGGTTTCACTATTAAAAAATTCCAAACAAATATTTTCTAACTTGGATAAACTGGTTAGCACCGCCAATATGTTTATGGATAAGGGCTCCACAACACTTTACGATTTTGTTATATACTTAAATGAAGCAATTAATAAAACAGAAGATGAAAGCCAAGCAGTAATTTCCGAAGACGACAAAAATGTTAAGCTAATGACCATTCATGCTTCAAAGGGATTAGAATTTCCTGTCGTTTTTTTGATTGATACAAATAGCAAAGGTATGGATGATAGGGCAAAAGCAAAGAGTGTAAATATAGATAAAGAATTTGGAATTTTGACCAAAACATCAAATGAAGGATATTCTGAGGTTAATGTTACTGCTCCAATTATTGGAATTTATAACTTTATAAGTCTTCGAAAAAGTAATGCTGAACTTAAAAGATTGTTATATGTTGCGGTTACGCGTGCAGAAAATTTTCTTTTTATTTCCTCAACAATAAAAAGTAGTGGAACTATTTTGAATCAATCCCTTCTTTCGTTGTTTAAAGAAGGTCTGAATATTACGGAGTTTAACGGCAGTAAAAATCTTTCTGGAATTATAACTTTTATGAAGGAAGAAGAAAATGTTTTTGTTAACTCAGAAAAAGAAATAAGTTTAGAAATTCCTTTTATTCAAAAAATTGAAATAAGAGAGGACTATCTAAATAATAAATTAAATGAAGAAGAAAATGAGCTGCAGGAAATAAAAATTGAATCAATTGGCGATGTTGAACAAAATGAAATAATATCAGCTAGTAAAATATCAGTTTATAATCAATGTCCGCTAAAATATAATTTGGTTTATGATTTAGGATTCACATCCCTTTTCTATAAAGGGAAAGAAAATGAATTAAAGTTCGACTTTAGCAATGAAAACAATGATGATAGTGCATCGCTTCCTGCAAATATGAAAGGAAGCATTATTCACAAGATTTTGGAAGAAGATACAAACATAGCAAATTTGAAAAAGCGAATTGAAGAACTTTTGCTGCAAAATTCGCGTTTAGTTAGAAGAATAGAATTGGATGAAGCTAAAGAGAGTATATTTAATTTGGTTAGTATTTATTACAATTCCCAAATCTATAAAAAGATTTGTATTAGTAAAAATTATTTCAATGAATTTGAGATTTATATAAAACAGAATGATTTTTATCTTTATGGAATTATCGATAAACTCATCATCGAAAACCAAACAGCTATTATAATTGACTATAAAACCGATAATCTTGAAAAATATTCAGCTAACGAAAAATTGGAAAATTACAAATACCAACTAATGTTTTATGCGTATTTGGTATCTAAAATGTATCCTAAAATTAAAAATTTAATTTGTAAACTAATATTTATTGAGTCACCTGATGAAAAGGCTTTAATAAATGTTACGGAAGAAATGATTAAAGAATTTGAAAATAATATGAATGTTGGAATTAGCGCAATGCGAAATGGAATTTACAATAAAAACAAATCTCATTGCAAAAGTTGCTATTTTTCAAATCAAAATAATAATTGTGTAATAAAATAAAAATTAAAATTGGAGTCATTTTGTTAAATAGAATTAAAACAGAAAAGTATTTTGAAAACGAAGAAAATAATTCTGGATTACTAAAACGTGAAAATATAGATAGCAAATATAAGTGGGATTTAACGGATATTTTTTCATCCGATGAGCAGTGGGAAACAGAATTTATTGAACTCGAGAGCAGGATAATTCAATTAAATAAATTTGTGGGTACTTTGAACGAATCTTCCGATAAATTATTGGCATGCTTAAAGTTTGATGAAAATATTGGAATTGTATTAGATAAACTTCATCTTTATGCAATGTTAGCAAAAGATATAGATTTAGCTTATGAAAAATATCAGGGAATGTATGATAGATTAATGATTCTAGCTTCAAAATTATCTGCAGCGTCATCATTTATTAAACCAGAAATATTAAAAATTCCAGAAATTAGATTAAATACATTTATAAATGAAAATAAAAATTTAACTGTTTATAGGCATTTAATTGATGATTTATTACGCACAAAAGCACATACTTTAAGTTCTGAACAAGAAAGGATAATGGCAAATGTTTCGCCAGCTTTGCAAGTTGCATCTTCGGTTTTTGGGCTTTTAACAAATGCGGATATGAAATTTCCGACAATAAAAGATGAAAATGGAAATGATATTGAAATTACTCATGGCAGATATGGTTCTGCAATGTATTCCTTGAATAGAGAATATAGAAAACGATTTTATAAAAATTATTATATACCGTTTGAAGAGCATAAAAATACACTTGGTGCATTATTTAGTGGAAATATCAAAGGTGATTATTTTAATTCGCTAACACGAAATTATTCATCAAGCAGAGAAGCCGCGCTTGATGCAAACAATATCCCAATTTCAGTTTATGATAATTTGGTAAATTCTGTTTCAGATAATTTAAAGCCACTTCATAGATGGGCTGGTTTAAAAAGGAAAACACTAAAACTTGACTCATTCCATGCTTATGATGCTTATGTAACGTTATTTCCATCAGTTAAGAAAAAATATACTTACGAAGAAGGTAAGCAAATCGTTTTAGATTCATTAAATCCTTTAGGTGAAAAATATATTAACGATGTAAAGTTTGCTTTTAATAATAGATGGATTGATGTTTTTGAAACAAAATCTAAAAGAAGTGGTGCATATTCTTCCGGAACTACATTTGGCGTTCATCCTTATGTTCTTCTAAATTGGACGGATGAATTGAACGATATTTTTACTTTAACTCACGAAATGGGACATAATATGCACTCCTATTACACGGGTGAAAGTCAACCATATCCTTATGCTAATTATTCAATTTTTGTTGCCGAAGTAGCTTCAACAGTTAATGAAGCTCTATTGCTAAATTATTTAATTGAAAAATCGGAAAGTAAAGAAGAAAAACTTTCGCTAATTGAAAAGCATATAAATAATATTGTAACTACTTTTTATAGACAAACACTTTTTGCTAAATATGAGCAAATAGTTCACGAAATGAATCAAAATGGCGAAGCACTTACTCCTGATATTTTATCAAAATTATATGGTGAGTTACACCTTCAATTTTGGGGAAGTGAAATGACTTTGGATAATGAAGAAACTTACACTTGGGCACGAGTTCCACATTTTTATTACAATTTTTATGTATATCAATATGCTACAAGTTTTGCAGCTTCAGAAACTCTTGCTCAAAAAATAAAATTAGAAGGCAATGTTGCAGTTGAAAAATATCTATCATTCCTTCATGCTGGAAGTTCAGATTATCCCATTGAGGTTTTGAAAAGAGCTGGTATAGATATGACAACATCAACTCCAATTATCGCTATTACAAAAAAAATGAATGAACTTTTGGATTTATTGGAGTCTTTAATTTGAAAAAAAAATTAATTCCAACCATCTTTTTTCGATTCAACTTTAATGGAGTGAAATTTTGTTTTGTCATTTTTTGAAGAATTAGATTTTAAAGAATTATCAATAATATTCTGATTTAAAATTTCAACTCTTTTTTTAGGTGTTTCCTTAGTTGGTTTCTTATAAAGACCATCGTTTTCTAATTCTGGACTTTTAGTTTTCGCATGAGTGGAATTTCTTTTTTGCTTAGAAATTGTCTGCACTTTGGGGTGATGTTTTTTTTCTGTTTGTAATTTATCGGGATTTGTTACTCTTACTTTTTTGTTTCGTTCTCTATTTGAAATTTCATTAGATGGAACCATCCCAAATTTTTTCCGAACTTTAAAAGTTATAAAAGAAATTATGATAACAAATAATGTCAATATCCCAACACCAAGCAAACTCCAATATATTATTGGTAATAATTCCATACGTCATATATTATTTATAATACTCAAATATATCATTATTAGTTGTCTCTTTCAAATTTAATAATAATTTGATGGTTAATATTTCAATATTTGCACAATTTGCTCAAAAATATTTTTAATTAAATATAGATTTTACAAGTGGAAATACTTTTCTTCTGTGCAAACGACGCCCAAATTGAAATTCAGTGAACATTGTTTTCATAATTTTATTCTTGAATATTATTATTTACTTATTTTTAATTGCTTTTGAAAATCACAAAGTAAATTTAATTTCTTTGCTCAATTACCCTTGCAATTATTAATGATAAATATTTGTTTTTGGAATTTAAAAAGTGTTTTAGTTAAGTTGTAGGCTATAATAATATAGGTAGTTTAATTTTTTTACAATAGATTAGCTTACAAAGGTTATCCCCAAAAATCAACTACAATAGTAACAAAATAGGTTAGAAATACAAAATGGACAATTTAAATTCAAAAAACAATAAAGTTATTCTTATTAAAAAGGCATCAGGGGATGAAGAACCATTTTCAACAGCTAAACTTGAACGCTCACTGTTAAATGCAGGAGCAAAATATGAAACAATTTTGAAAATTATTTCTGATATAGAAAATTGGATTTACCCTGGAATAACTACAAGAAAAATTTATGCACGAGCGTTTAAAATTCTACGGAACGAAAAAACAACTTCTTCTGTGAAATACAGTTTAAAACAAGCAATATTAGAACTAGGTCCAAGCGGACATCCATTTGAAATTTTAATAGGAAAGTTGTTTCAGAATATGGGATTTAGAGCTGAGGTTGGAGTTGTTTTAGTTGGCGAATGTATTTCTCACGAAATGGATGTTATAGCAACAAAAGATTCTATCCAACATCTTGTTGAGTGCAAATACCACAAAGATCAGGGAAAGCAAGTCGGTATTCAGGTTCCTCTCTATGTTCGCTCTCGTGTGGATGATATTATAAGCAAACGTAATGGAATGCTGGAATATCAAAATTATTCCTTTACAGGATGGGTAATTACAAATACACGATTTTCAATTGACTCTGTAAAATATAGTATTTGTAGTGGTTTGAAGCTTTTAGCTTGGGATTATCCTGCTGGGAATGGATTAAAGGAGAATATTGAAAAGTTTAAAATTTATCCTATAACTGTACTTAAAAATCTTACAATTAAGGAAAAACAGTATTTGTTGAATGAAGGAATTGTTACTTGTTCACAACTATTAGAAAAATTAGACTCATTAATTAATTTAGAAATCAGTA
>PCUD01000114.1:0-360 GCA_002786785.1 Ignavibacteriales bacterium CG18_big_fil_WC_8_21_14_2_50_31_20
AATATTTAGCTAAATTATTTAATCTATAAGCCTCTCAGGGTGTCCCAGTGTCGAAAACAGGAGAGCATCGGAATCGTAATGACAGATTCATTATTTTGCAGAAACTCTGTTTGATAAACGGTCGCAAATTATGCGACCATTATTTTTTTACTAAAAGAAAAAATTTAATCCAATTCCAGTTTTAAAACGTATTGTTTTATTTTCGACATCTTCATCACCACGTTCAGTTACTAATCCCATATAAATATTCTCCCATTTATATGTAGATGATGCGGAGTTATATTTTACTTTAAAAAACCCAGAAAGAGAAAGTGATTCTGAAATTGCATATTCTGTTCCAAAACCAAAAGAAATAATTAT
>PCUD01000114.1:389-11487 GCA_002786785.1 Ignavibacteriales bacterium CG18_big_fil_WC_8_21_14_2_50_31_20
ATGTGATTTATAATAACTATCGGCAAAAGCAAATTGTTTACCAATACTCAACGTAATAAATGGATTCACATTGCCAACATCAAAATTTCCAAAGTAGCGCTTCAAACCAATTTCAAAGAGAAATTTATCCATGGAATTTTGATTTTCATAAGAACTTGATGAAATAGTACCTTCCCAAGTTCTATGGTTTGTAGTTGTAGAAGTACTTTTATATAAATCCGCACTATAACCAATGGACAAAATGGCAAATAAATTATCAGCAACATTAAATCCTAATTGAGATTCCATTGAAACCAAGTTTTGCTCAAGTTCATAATAAAGAGTCGGGTAAAGACGGTCAAGAGAAAGATATGGAGAATTGCTATAAATATGCGGGTTATATGCAAAAACCAATTGTTTTGCGATAGATGGGAAATAATGAATTGCAAAAGTCCATCTTTTATCACCGTTAAAATAATGTGTTTGTTCATCAAAAACTAACTTTGGTTGGTTAATTAAAAAACTATAATCAGCATTTCGCTTTTTCAGAAAAGCATTAATTGAATCAAGTGAAACAGAATATCCAGTTGATTCAGAATACACTAATCCCAAGTCACCAATTGTTATTTCACTAATTGTATTAAGAAAAATTTTAGACTCAGAATTATCAACAGATTTAATAATTATGTAATTGCTGTTTACCGCTTGAACAAAGCAATTTTGTGAAATTGTTGATTTTGAAACTAAATTGTCTGGGTTGTAGTTTTCTTGTGAAAAAATTAATGTTGAAAGGAGCAAAAGTATAGAAAAAAATGGCTTCATTTTATGCCTCATTGTTTTAGTAATAGGATGTAAATATATAATTAAATTAAAAGCTCTGAAAGAGAAAAAATTATCCCATTAGCACTAAATATTTATTTGCTTAAACCAAATTTAACTCCTCCTGCAATCCATCTTCCAGGCAAAGTAATTCCAATAAAATCAAAGTAATTAACGTTAAAGAGATTTGTTGCTTTTATAAAAACACTAAAGTTGTTAAAGGATTTAGCAATACTTAAATCGGTAATAAAATTACTTTCGGAATTATATCTATCCTCAAATCGGAAGTACCAATTTGTTTCTATATCCCAAACCAAATTGTGATTTATTGAAACAATTCCTTGGTGTTTCAAATACTTTAATAAATATCGGGAAGTAAATTTATCTTGTGTGTAATTGGAATTTAAGTATGTGTATTTTATGTCAATATTATTTATCAATTGTTGTTTGAATAATTCACTTAAATTAAGATTAAAGTTTAGCTCAATTCCTGCTGTGTTTAATTCCGCAATATTCATTGCAGTCCAAGGAAGTTTTGTACTCACTTGAACATAATCAATAATATTTGTCCCAGATTTATAAAATAGTGAAGTTGACAAAGTGAAATTTGAGTTGAAATATTTTGCTCCAATTTCATAGTTGGTAGTTTCTTCAAAAGACAAATTGGAATTTCCAATAATAGTTGGGCTTTTGTAAAATAATTCTGTGTATGTTGGAATTCTGAAACCACGACTGAAGTTTGCAAATAAATTTAAATTTTTAGCTGCCGAATAACCTAATTCAATGCCAGGCCAAAACTTCCAGCCAATTGTTGAATAATTGTAAGCGAAGCCACTAACTCCCAAATTAAAATTGTTAAACTCTGGAAGTTTTTGTTCAACAAATATTCCCATTCTGCTTCTGTTTTTATTTCCCAAATTGCTGCTTTCAATTTTATCATAAACAAACTCACCGCCAAATGAAGTTTCTCCAATTTGGGATTTTAGAAACAAATCCGCTTCAACTCCATAAATATTAGTTGTGTGATTGTTTTTATAAAAAGAAGGATTTGTTTTATTCAAAAGGAATTCATCCTCATTATTTCGCCAGTATAACTTTGTGGTATAATTTAAGTCATCATTTCCAAACTCTGCTGAAGCTTTAGCGAACGCTGTTTTTGTATGTTCAAATTGTAGTGGAAATGCAGTTGTGTAAAAGCTATTTGCGCCGTACGATTTATCATTGTAGCCAATAAAAATATCAAAAATGCTTTTGGAAGTTGTATAAGATACTCCATAAGAAAAATTTGTAATATCATATTCCGTATTTTCTCGATAACCGTTTGAGTGATTTTTTTCAAATGAGATGTTATTGCTTAGATTTCCTAAATTGAAACTCCCAAATAAAGAGCCAGAATAAAGCCCAAAATCACCACTTTCGGCAAATGCACTTATGCTATTAAATTTATTTCGCTTTGTTCTAAAATTTACTAATCCACTAAAAGCATTTGCACCATTTATATTGGATGAATTTCCTTTTACTACTTCAATCTGCTCAATGTTTAACAAAGTAATTGGTAAATTCAAATTGTGATGACCAGTTTGTGGATCAATAATTTTTATTCCATCAAGCATTATTAGTGTTTGCTCAAAATTACCGCCACGGATTCCTAAATCTGCTTGAACTCCATTTGCACCACGTTGACTAAGTTCAACGGAATTTGAGTAGCTTAAAAAATCCTGAATACAATTAATTGGAGCCGATTCAATCTTTTGTAAAGGAATTATTTCCATGCTTCGGTTTACATCAAAAAGCAAAGCTGGTCTGTGTAACGATGTAACCACAATATCATCTAATTTGTATTTTAGTGAGTCTTGTGCAAAAAGTAAATTTAATGTTATCATTAATAGTAAAGAAATTAGTTTTTTCATTTTGTCCTTTTAGAATAGAAAATTTGTGGGAAATTTGTCATTCCCGAATGTTTTTATCGGGAATCTCATTTATTAAAAGAGTTTCAATTTAAAGCAATGGAATGGCAGCTAAATATAAATAGAATGTGCTTTGTGTATTTAATGGAATTTCACAAACATGAACAGAAATGAGAATTTCTGCCGAGCCGAGTGTGTTTGTGAAAGAACGAGTGAATTTAGTAATTATTAAAATAAAATTACTTTTTAAATTTATGGAGAAGATATTTTGATGTCAACTCTATAGTTTGGAACCTCCAAGATTTACTAATAAATCCTATAAATAGGAGAATTTTTAGTTGCTCTTTTATATAATCTTGGAGGTGTTTATTAAAAATATATTGAAACACCAAATTTTACAGAGTATGGATTAAATGAATTATCAGTAAGGTTTTCCTCACCAATTTGTCTTGTTCCATTACTAGCTAATTTATTATAAGCATAATTTGATTTTGAGTATGAATAACTCGAACCATATTCAGCAACTATTCCTATGTTTGAACGAACAAACCACTCTATTCCGATCAATACATCAAATCCAAATGAATACATATTTGTACTAGTTCCTGTTGAAGTTTTATCTTCTCCAAATGTTGAATTATAACTCAATTTAGTATCCCTATCAGAAAAATTGTAGGTATAATTCGGACCAGCTCCCAAATAAACAGATATGGAGTTTTTAATTGTTATATAATATAAATATTGAAATGAGAACTTTATTTGCTCCTTAACATAATTATTTCCTTCGAAGCTTTTGATAAAAGATGTATCTGGATATATTTTTTTCTCATAAATATTATTATCACGAGAAGCTAAACCAACATAGATTCCCAATCTTAAAGCTGAATTATTGCTAAAATGATACTTCCCCGAAAATGTTCCTCCTTGAAAACTACTTAACGTAAAATTTTGTGAAATCTGAAATTGCAGCGCAAATTTACCAGCTAAATCAATTTGAGTAGTATCTGTTTGAGCAAATGAACTGAAAGTGAATGTAAATAATAGAATTGAAATTAAAACAAATAGATTTTTTTTCCGCATGATGTTACCTCTTTCATTAAGTTGAGTGCCAAAAGTAGTGTAAAAGTCATAAATATGCAATAAAATATTAGATAACCTTATACACTTAAATCTGTCTAATACAGTTCATCAGCTACAATTGCTTTAACCCCAAATATGCATTAGAAAAGCATTAATGCATATTCGACTAACTCGCTCTAAGCGTTTGTACTATTGTTCACTTAACCTTTTGGGTACAAACGCTAAGACCGAGTAAGTCGGGGCAAGTTCGCTTCTATATTGATTGTTCTTTTTCTAAAATTGTTTATTTTAATCCTATTGCATTATCCAGGTTTAATAATTCACAATAATAATTCTAAGTTCATCAGCTTTTGAAGCTTCATCCAAAATTTCTGTAATTTCAAATGGATCTTCGGGATTAGAAATATTGCGAATGTGAGTTTCATATCCAGCTAAAATTTTATAAAGCGTAGTTCTGTGAATTTGCTGTCCGCCTGTAGCAGCAGCTTGTTTATTATTAAAAATTACAATCTTAAGTGGAATTTTCCGCAGAGATGCTTCCAACAACCCAAGGTGACCAGCAGCAATAAATCCAAAATCACCAGATAACGCCCAAACATCTTTGTTGCCAGCAAGATAAGCACCAATTGCGAGTGGAATGGAACCTCCAATATAAGTAACAATATCTATTGCTTCATAAGGTGGAAGAGCGTAACTACTTGATGAACTTGTATCGCCAGTTACAATTTCACCTTTGAAATTTTGAAACACATTAAAAAATTGTTGATATCTTTTAACAGCAGCTTTTGACTGTGCTGGAATATCATCTGGAACATGTATTAATTTTGGTCTTTCAATTTCCGGATTTGAATTCCCATCTTTTTTGCTTTTAAAAACATCATACTGGTATTGTGCAAAAAGTGGATGAACTACATGTTGTAAAATATCACGATTGTAAGCAAAATTCTTTCTGTAACTTTGGCGTTCAAATTCTACTTCATTCAAAATTTCAGCAGCATTTACAATAATTGCAACTGGTAATTTAATTGTTTCCGATTTATGAAAAGCACTCACAACATCGTCATAAATTGTAATAGAATCGGAAATGATGTAAGGCAGCGAAAGTCCCTTTAACAAAGCTTCTGTTTCCATAATATTATCGGAGTGATTTCCAACATTATCGTCAAAAATGATTGTAACAAATCCAGCATTTACAGAAGTATAAAGTGAATCGACAACACTATTTGCAGCCTTTGCAATTCCTTGTGCTTTTATTAAGCACGCTGAACGCTTACCAACAATGCTTGAACCGTGACAAATTGTATATGCTACCTCTTCGTGAAAAGATATTGGGGGATTTTTAAGGTTAATATGCTTGTAACTTTCAAAAACTTCCGAGCCGCCAAAACCAGGCACATGAGTAATTGTTTCAACACCTAAATCTTGAAGTGCATACGCAATTGTATTTGAAACTGTTGCTTTCATTTTTAACTCTTCTTCTTTATAATTTCTGTTGTCATTTCGATTCTTTTTATCGGAAGAGAAATCTCTTGCATATTATAAGATTTCTCACACCAGACAAATAGCGTCGGGTTTCGAAATGACAGGTTCATAGTTTCGCAGAAACTCTATTTGTTTAATTTATTAAAATCGTTTCCTGTTGGATTTTGAAATACTTTCAATTCAAATTCGGGAACAACAGCCATTAAATGGTCAAAAATATCAGACTGAATTTCTTCGTATTTAACCCAAGCGGTTGTATTTGTAAAAACATAAATCTCAATCGGAAGTCCTTCTGGACCTGGAGATAATTGTCTAACAAGGAAAGTCAAATTCTTATCAATATCATCTCTGTTGCGCAAATATGCTTTTACATATTCTCGAAAAGTGCCAATATTGGTAATTCTTCTTCCATTTACAATTTCAGAAATATCAATTTTACGTGATTTATTGAATTCCTCAATTTCCTTTGTTTTGGATTTGAGATACGCAGAAATTAGATGGAATTTACTGAATTTTTCCAGCAATATGTTGTTCACAAACTTTATGCTCGAAACATCAATATAAATTGATCGTTTAATTCTTCTTCCACCAGTTTCTTGCATTCCCCGCCAATTTTTGAACGATTGTTCAACCAGTTTATTTGTTGGAACTGTGGTAATTGTTTTATCAAAATTGCGGACTTTAATTGTATGCAGAGCAATATCCATTACATCTCCATCAACGCCCATCGAAGGAATTTCAATCCAATCGCCAACTTTAATTAAATCGTAAGAAGCAATTTGAATGCTTGCAACAAACGACATAATTGTATCCTTAAATACAAGCAGCAGCACCGCGCTTATTGCTCCGAGTCCAGCAAATAACGACCAGAAATTCTGTCCGGATATAATTCCAAAAATAAAAATAGCAGCAAATATTGAAATAATTATTTTAACAACTTGTGCATAACCTTTAATTGGACGGGCTTTAAATTTTTCAAATTTAGAAATAATTTCGGTTAAAGCATCTAAGAAACTATTAATAATTAATACAACAAAAAGGGCAACTAAAGCTTCGAGAATATTATCGAAGTATTTTTCAACTTCAGAGTTAAAAAAGCTAAATTGTTTAAACACTAATATTGGAACTATGTACGATGCACGAGTTAATAATTTTTCATTGAGTAAAATATTATCAAATTCGGTTTTTGTCCTTTTTGTTGCTTTGTAAATTAACTGAATTAGTACTTTGTGCACAATTAAGTAAATTATATAAGCAAGCAAAAAAACAAGCGCAAATTCTATCAATCCAAAGATTAATGGATTGTCAATTCGCCAAATTTCAATATTATTTAATATTTCTTTCATTTTTACCTATTTTATCAACTTATTAATTCCATCATCAGTTAAGCGAAAAACTGTCCATTCATCCATTGGTTTTGCGCCGAGAGATTTATAAAAATCAATTGCTGGTTTATTCCAATTCAAAACTGACCATTCAAAACGGGCGCAATTGTTATCTTTTGCAATTTTCGCAAGCTCAAGTAAAAGCATTTTACCAAAACCTTTTCCACGCATTTCGGGAAGAACAAATAAATCTTCGAGATATAATCCAGTTTTTCCTTTAAATGTAGAGAAATTATAAAAATAAAGAGCAAATCCGACTGGTTTATTTTTGTAGAATGCAATTATTGTATGAACATGCGTGTTTTCGGCAAAAAGTATTTTTTTAAGTTCTTCTGCATTTGTAGTTACTTCTTCAGTTAATTTTTCATATTCAGCTAATTGATAGATGAAATTATAAATTGTTTCCGCATCTTCAATTGTGGCTTTTTTAATTACAAAATCTGAATAATTCATATTTCCAACATATTTAGTTGTATAAAACTAATTATTTAAAATCAGTGTATTTCATTTACAAAGTTAATTAAAAAATAACTTTCAAATCTATTTTAGAAATAGTTTAGATTTGAACTCCATTTTTTGAGGATTACTTGACAACCAAAACTAAAGCATATCTTGCTTGGCTTGCAATTTGTATTATTTGGGGCACAACATATTTAGTAATAAGAATTGGAGTTACCGAAATGCCACCGTTTCTTTTTGCTGGATTTAGATGGTTAATTGCGGGCCCAATATTTTTGCTTTTTCTTAAATTGCGTGGAGTTCCACTTCCAACAAAAAAAGATTTACTTCCAATTGCTATAACTGGAATTTTACTAATAGGATTGGGAAATGGATTAATTACATTTGCCGAACAATGGATTCCCAGTGGATTAACAGCATTATTAATTACTACAATTCCCATGTTAGTAGTGCTAATTGAAACACTAATTCTTAAAAAGGTAGCTTTTAATAAAACAATTATGCTTGGAACAATTGTCGGATTTGGTGGAATTGTAATAATCTTTGGCAATAACATTTTCTTACTTTTTGAAAGAGAATACTTAATAGGAATAATTGCAATTTATTCAGGCGTTATTGCTTGGTCGCTGGGAACCGTATATTCAAAGTATAAAAAAGTTAATGTTCATCCATTGGCAAATGCTGCAACGCAAATGATTATTGCTGGAATATTTCAAATTATTGTTGGCTTATCAAGTGGTGAAGCTGAGCGGTTTGCATTTACACAAAGGGGAGTATTTGCATTTATTTATCTTGCAATTTTTGGTTCGTTAATTGCTTATGGGGCATATATTTATGCAATTGAACATTTGCCAATTTCATTTGTTACAACTTATGCTTATGTAAATCCAGTTATAGCACTTTTTGCAGGCTGGTTTGTGTTGGATGAAATTTTAAGTGCCGATATTATTTTAGCTGCAATTGTAATTTTAACTGGAGTTGGATTAATAAATATTGGAAATAGGAAAAAAGAAGGATAAGCTTTTTGCGTTATATAACTAATATAATTGTAAAAACAATAAAAACTCAAAAACTTATTATCTTTCTGAATATTTATTCAAAAAGATACTTTTAGCAACGTAGATTTTAATTATTCTTATTTCATTTCTTTTCATTTAGTATATTTAGACCTACAAAAAATTTCCACAATATTTATAAACTAATCGAAAAAGCGGATGAACAAAAATCAAGAAAGAGCTACACTAATTTTGGAAGATGGCTCCATATTTTCAGGATATTCCTTTGGATATTTGGGCGAAACCGATGGAGAAGTTGTTTTTAATACTGGTATGGTCGGTTATCCCGAAACAATAAGTGACCCATCTTATGCTGGACAAATTTTAGTTACAACTTATCCACTAATTGGCAATTATGGTGTTCCACCAAAAACTTCTGAAAACTCCTTATTACTTCATTACGAATCAGATAAAATTCAAATAAAAGCGTTAATTGTTTCTGACTATTCAGAAAATTATTCACATTGGAATGCGGAACGTTCTCTAAGCGATTGGATGGAAGAGGAAAAAATTCCAGGAATATTTGGGATTGATACTCGTGCATTAACCAGAAAATTACGTGAAAATGGAACAATACTTGGATGGATAATTAAAGGGGATAATGTAACAGAAGCTGATTTGAACAAAAAAATTGAAGACCCAAATAAAACAGATTTAGTTGGCTCGGTTTGCACCAAAGAAGTAGTTGAATATCACGCTGGCAAGACAAAAATTGTTCTTGTTGATTGTGGTGTAAAAAATAATATAATCCGAGCATTTCAAGGTAGAGATATTTCTGTTATTCGTGTTCCATATAATTACGATTTTATGAATATAAAAGCAGATGGAATTATGATATCCAATGGACCTGGCGACCCAAAAATGTGCCAAGCTACAATTGAAAATACAAAAATTGCACTTTCTGCTGGAATTCCAACACTTGGCGTTTGTCTTGGAAGTCAAATAATTGGACTGGCAGTTGGAATGGACACTTACAAATTAAAGTATGGTCACAGAAGTTTGAATCAGCCTGTTAACGAAAGTGGAACAAACAGAAGTTACATCACTTCGCAAAATCATGGCTTTGCTGTTGATGCAGAAACACTTCCACAAGATTGGCGTGAATGGTTTATAAACGACAACGACGGCTCAAATGAAGGAATTATTCATATTTCAAAACCATTTTTTGGCACACAGTTTCATCCAGAGGCTTCTCCAGGTCCAGATGATACAGAATTTATTTTTGATATGTTTGTGAGGACGCTTAGATGATAAAGAAAAATAGACCTAAAAAAGTTTTAATTCTCGGTTCGGGTGCTTTGCAAATTGGACAAGCTGGCGAGTTCGATTATTCCGGAAGTCAGGCAATTAAAGCTCTTAAAGAAGATGGAATAAAAACTGTTTTAATAAATCCTAATATTGCCACAATTCAAACATCTGAAGATATGGCAGATCAAGTTTATTTTCTTCCAATTCAAGTCCGTTTTGTTGAAGAAATTATTAAAAAGGAAAATCCAGATGGAATTTTATTAGGCTTTGGTGGACAAACGGGCTTAAATACTGGAGTTGAGCTATACGATAAAGGAATTTTAGAAAAATATAATGTAAAAGTTCTCGGAACTCCAGTAGACACTATAAAGGAAACAGAGGATAGAAATCTTTTTAACAAAAAAGTTGCTGAAGCCGGATTGAAAGTAGCACTCAGCAAAACAGCCGAAAATGTAAAAGAAGCTATTACAGTTGCTAACGAAATTGGCTTTCCAGTTATGGTTCGTATTGCTTATGCTCTTGGTGGACTTGGTTCTGGAATTGTAAACAATGAAGGTGAATTAATTGAAAAGGCTAAACGCGCTTTTTCATTTACAAATCAAATTTTAATTGAGGAATCTCTCTACGGTTGGAAAGAAGTTGAATATGAAATTGTTCGTGATAAATATAACAATTGCATAACAGTTTGCTCAATGGAAAATGTTGATCCAATGGGAATTCATACAGGCGATAGTATTGTTGCGGCGCCTGTTCAAACGCTTTCCGCAAAAGAAAATTTTATGCTTCGTTCTAATGGAATAAAATTAATACGTCATCTTGGAATTATTGGTGAATGCAATATTCAATATGCACTTTCACCAACAAATGATGATTATAGAATTATTGAAGTTAATGCGCGCTTGAGCAGAAGTTCTGCGCTTGCCTCGAAAGCTACTGGATATCCATTAGCATTTGTAGCTACCAAACTTTCAATTGGATACGCATTAAATGAAATTGAAAATGAAATTACAAAAGAAACTTCTGCTTGCTGCGAACCAGCTTTGGATTATGTTGTGCTAAAATTTCCGAGATGGGATTTGCAAAAATTTAGTCAAGTTAGCACTCTGCTTGGATCTGAAATGAAATCCGTTGGCGAAGTTATGGCAATTGGTCGCAGCTTTGAGGAGGTTCTTCAAAAAGCAATTAGAATGCTTGATATTGGAATGAATGGATTTGTCTGCAACGATTTTGAAGTTCACGAATTAGATAAGGAACTTCAACAGCCTAGCGATAAAAGAATTTACTATGTTGCAAAAGCTTTGCAGCAAGGATACTCTGTGGAAAAATTAAACGATTTAACTAAGATTGATAAATGGTTTTTATACAAAATGAAAAACATTGTTGAACAATCAAATTTATTAAAAGGTCAAAAATTGTACGAAATTGATAAGTTAACACTTCTTCGTTCAAAGCAATTTGGTTTTTCGGATAAGCAAATTGGATTGCTCACAAATTCGGATGAGTTTGATGTAAGAAAATACCGAAAGAAATTAGAAATAATTCCATGTATTAAACAGATTGATACTATGGCTGCAGAATTTCCAGCACAAACAAACTATCTTTATATGACATACAACGGATTTGTTGATGATATTATTCCAGGTGAAGAAAAACAAATTATTGTTCTCGGTGGTGGAGCTTATCG
>PCUD01000114.1:11521-13102 GCA_002786785.1 Ignavibacteriales bacterium CG18_big_fil_WC_8_21_14_2_50_31_20
CCGACCACGATACTTGCAATAAACTTTATTTTGAAGAAATGAGCATGGAGCGTGTTCTTGATATTTATGAAAAAGAATCGCCTGAAGGAATTATTGTTTCGGTTGGCGGACAAATACCGAACAACCTTGCAGTAAAACTTCACAAACAAGGAGTGAAAATTATAGGAACTTCTCCAGAAATGATTGATAATGCCGAAAGCCGTCATAAATTTTCTGCTATTCTTGATAGAGAAAATATTGATCAACCAGATTGGGAAGAATTAACAAGCTTCGAAACTGCAAAGGAGTTTTGTAACAAAGTTGGTTATCCAGTTCTTATTCGTCCAAGTTATGTATTAAGCGGTGCTGCAATGAGCATTGTTCTTAGCGAAGATGAATTGGAATTGTTCCTAAAAAAGGCTTCAGATATTAGCAGCGAACACCCAGTTGTAATTTCAAAATTTATTACCGATGCGCGTGAAATTGAGGTTGATGCTGTTGCCGATAATGGTGAACTATTTGTTTACGCAATTTCTGAACATGTTGAAAATGCTGGAGTTCATTCAGGTGATGCAACAATTGTACTTCCACCACAAAGATTGTACTTAGAAACAATGCGCCGAATAAAAATGATAACCAAAAAAATTGCAAAAGCTCTCGAAATTACTGGTCCATTTAACATGCAGTTCATCGCAAAGGATAACGAAGTAAAAGTAATTGAGTGTAATTTACGCGCATCAAGAAGTTTTCCGTTTGTTTCAAAAGTGTTAAAGCAAAATTTCATTGATATCGCGACTCAGTTGATGATTGGTAAAAAACCCCACAGAATTGATAAATCATCATTTGACCTTGATTACGTTGGCGTTAAAGCTCCACAATTTTCTTTCACAAGATTAAAAGGCTCCGATCCAGTACTTGGCGTTGAAATGTCATCTACCGGCGAAGTAGCTTGTCTTGGTGATGATTTCAACGAAGCGTTCCTAAAATCAGTTTTGTCTATTGGTTTTAGAATTCCAGAAAAGGGAATTTTGCTTTCAACTGGTCCGCTAAGGAAAAAGGCTGAATTTTTAGAAGAAATGAAAATGCTTCAGAAGTTGGGAATTGATTTCTATGCTACAGAAGGCACTTATAAATTTTATAAAGAAAATAATTTTGACATAAAACTTTTAAACAGACCATTTACAAAACTTGAACCTAACATTTTAACATACATGGAAAATGGAAAAATTGATTTAGTGCTAAACATTCCTAAAAATAACGAAAAGGATGAGTTGGAAAGCGATTACTTTATTAGGAGAAAAGCTGTTGATTTGAATATTCCACTTATCACCAATATTCAAGTTGCTAAAAGATTTGTTAAATCCATTTATTATAGTAATGATAAACTTCATATTAAAAGTTGGGCTGAGTATAAATAATAGAGTTTCTGCAAAATAAGGATTTATCTCTTTGTCATTTCGATTTCGACGTATTTTGTCGGAAGAGAAATCTCGCACAATTTGATAGATTTCTGTTCCGATATCCTGGATAATGCAATAGGATTAAAATAAACAATTTTAGAAAAAGAACAATCAATATAGAAGCGAACTTGCCCCGACTTAC
>PCUD01000058.1 GCA_002786785.1 Ignavibacteriales bacterium CG18_big_fil_WC_8_21_14_2_50_31_20
TACAGCTTTCCTCATCCGGAAATGACGCGACAAAGTCTAATAAATTGATTTTGGCTCTTTTTTTATTTAAAATATTCTCTTAGGTAAATATACGGATATTCATAAAAGGTAATTAGCTATTGAAACTACACTTTGACCCAAATCAGAAATTCCAGCAAGATGCAATAAATTCTATTGTAGATTTATTTGAAGGACAACCACTTGCAGAGGGTGATTTTAGTTTTTCTATGGATTCAGCTAATGAATTTTTTAGTGAAGGTGGAATTGGAAACAGACTTAAAATTAGTGAAGATAAGATTTTAGAAAATATAAAAGCTGTTCAATTAAGAAATGAGTTAGAAGTTTCAAGCGAATTAGATGGTATGAATTTTACGGTTGAAATGGAGACAGGCACTGGGAAAACCTATGTTTACTTGCGTACAATTTATGAATTGAACGAAAAATATGGATTTAAGAAATTTGTAATTGTAGTTCCATCCATTGCAATAAGGGAAGGTGTATTAAAAAATCTTGGAATAACATTTGAGCATTTCCAAAATCTATACGATAAAACGCCAGTAAACTACGACGTATATGATTCGAAGCGTGTTTCAAACCTCAGAAATTTTGCAGTAAGCAATAATATTCAAATACTTGTAATTAATATTGACTCATTTGCAAAAGATGAAAACATAATAAACAAACCAAATGATAAATTGTTAGGAAAAAAGCCGATAGAGTTTATTCAAACTACATTGCCATTTGTTATAGTTGATGAACCTCAGAACATGGAAACGGATATACGAAAGAGAGTAATTAAAAATTTAAACCCACTTTGCACTTTACGATATTCTGCAACACATACAAATCGTTATAATATGGTTTACAACCTAGACCCTGTAAAAGCTTATGACCTTGGATTAGTAAAACAAATTGAAGTTGATTCAATTACAACAGAAAATGATTTTAACGGGGCATTTATTAGCTTAGAGAAAGTTATTTCGAAAAAAGGAAGTAAACCCTCAGCCACAATTAAAATAGATGTTAATGATGTGAATGGTGTAAAAAGAAAATCGGTTATAGCAAAGGTTGGCGACGATTTATATGATTTATCAAAAAAGAGAGAAATATATAAATCTGGTTATATAGTTAATAACATTGATGCATATGAAAATTGTGTTGAATTATCTAATGGTGAAATATTATTTGTTGGCGATACTTTAGGTGGTTTAATAGATGAAATTATGAAAGTCCAGATTCGTAAAACTATTGAAGAGCATTTTTTTAAGGAAAGGAAATTGAAAGAGAAAGGAATAAAAGTCCTATCTCTTTTCTTTATTGATAGAGTTGCAAATTATAGAGATTATGATTCTGATGGATTGGTTGCCAAAGGAAAATTTGCTAAATGGTTTGAGGAGATTTATAAAGAAATATCCTCAAAGAGTGCATTTAAAGATTTGATTCCATTTGAAGCAAAAGAAGTACATAATGGCTATTTCTCATCAGATAAAAGGGGAAAATGGCGAGATACAAAAGGGAATACAATTGCAGATGACGATACTTTTAAGCTAATTATGCAAAAAAAAGAAGAATTGTTAGATTCAAATATTCCATTAAGATTTATTTTTAGTCATTCAGCTTTAAGAGAAGGATGGGATAATCCAAATGTTTTTCAAATATGCACATTAAACGAAACAAAATCAGAACTTAAAAAACGACAAGAAATTGGAAGAGGTTTACGGTTATCCGTAAATGCAGATGGGCTTAGAATACATGATAAAAACATCAATAGATTAACAGTTATTGCAAATGAATCGTATGAAGATTTTGCAAAAAAATTACAAACTGAAATAGAAGTTGATTGTGGAGTTTCGTTTGAAGGAAGAATTAAAAACAAAGCTGATAGAGAAACTGTAAAATACCGTAAGGGTCTTGAACTTGATGATAAATTCAAAGAGATATGGGATAAAATAAAATATAGAACTACTTATAGAGTTGATTATCAAACTTCTGAATTAGTTTTGTTAGCAACAAAAGCTGTAAAAGAAATGCCTCAGATTAAAGCAAGTCTGATTAAAGAGACAAAAAATGCTATAAAATTTGATGAAACCGGAATTGTTTCAGACACAAAAGCATCATACGTAACAGTGTTAAAAGACAACTTTATGATTCCAGATGTTTTAACCTATATTCAAGAAAGGACTGAGCTTACACGCTCAACAGTTTTTGAAATATTAGAAAAATCCGGAAGATTGGCAGACGTTTTAATAAACCCTCAATTATTTCTTGATAATACAATTCTTGCTATTAAAACTGTACTTACAAATTTGATGATTGATGGAATTAAATACGAAAGAATAGGTAGTCTTAAATATGAGATGAGACTATTTGAGGATTTTCCTATTCATATAAATAATTTAACATTTACAATTAATAACGAAGAAAAAACTATATACAGTAACTTTGTACCACTCGATTCACAAGTTGAATATAGATTTGCAGAAGAATGTGAAAGTAGGGATGATATTGAGTTTTATTTCAAATTGCCATTTTGGTTTAAAATTGAAACTCCGATTGGTCCATATAATCATGATTGGGCGTTAATTAAGAAAAATGAAAAAACTTTGTATTTTGTAGCTGAAACAAAGTCTGAAAATCAAGAACTACGCATCAGTGAAAAGCAAAAAATAAAATGTGGTGAAGCACATTTTAATGAATTTGAAGATGTCAATTATAAACAAATCACAAAAATAAGTGACCTCGATTAGAAAATTGTAATTCAGTATTTAACATGAAATTATTAAATTACACTTCACACGCGTGTTTTAGTGATTTAATAAGATTTATTGTTTCATCAATACTTTCGTTTTGCAGCGATTTAATAATTGCGCTTCCAACAATAAAGCCATCGGCAAAAGGGGAAAGTTGTTTAATGTTTTCTGGTTTGGATATACCAAATCCAACAAGCATTTTGTTATTGTTTACAATTTGATAAGTGGATTTTAGATTTTCTATTATCTTATCATCAAATCCAGAACGCACACCAGTAGTGCCAGAAACCGAGACGCAGTATAGGAAGCCAGTGCTTTTGTTATCGAGTGTAATAATGCGATCGTTATCACTTGTTGGAGTGGTTAAAAGAACTTTATCCAGCTTATCAGAAAATGAAGAGAAGAAATCGTCAAATTCTTCAAGAGGAACGTCGGGGATAATAAGTCCATCAACGCCAGCGTTTATAGCATCCTGCTCAAATTGTTCTTTTCCGTATTGCATAATTGTGTTTGCGTAGCCCATTAAAATTAGTGGAGTATTGTTGCACTTTCTAATCTGCTCAGCAAATTGAAAAGTCTGTTTTTGTGTAATTCCATTTTGCAATGCAATTTGAGACGATTGCTGAATTACTCCGCCATCGGCAAGCGGATCGCTAAAAGGCATTCCCAATTCTATTAAATCTGCGCCTGCTTCAATAATTCTGTTTGTGTTATACAAAAATTTATCAATTGTCGGAAATCCCGATGTAAGAAAAACTGATAATGCTTTTTTACCATCGTTGTTTATTTGTTCAATCGTGTTCTTAATCTTACTCATAGTTTTATCTCTTAATTTTACTTCTATAATTCGTTATTATTTCTAAATTCTTTCATAAATCAAAAGGGCACACACCCCTTGATACTTCGCATCTTCCCCACTCAAGCAATGATGTCAACTTAAGCTTTGGTCATTCCGCGATGTTCTTACGCGGAATCTAATTTATGGCTAAGATTCCCAACAAGAGCATTTGGGAATGACATAACTTAAAAGTATTTTCTTAAGTTGACAACATTGCCTCTCAAGAGGGTATTTTAATGGAAATTTTAAAATTATATTTATTTACGTGCTTTGCCAGTCATATTTTTAATTGTTAATTTCAGAACCTTTGTTTCATCTTTAGCTTTATTAATATATTTTAGACCTTCGGTAATAAAATTGGGTGAATACTTTTTGACTAAGCCTTCCAATCCAATTTGTTTTTCAGCTTCTGTTGCTTCTTCAATAATTCCAGAAACAATAACGCTTTCGTATTTTGTACTAAATTTACTCTGTAATATTTCGGTTTTTCCAACAACACAAAAGGAAACGGTGCTGTTAGACAAAAAATTATCCAGCTTTTTACCTTCCAATGCTGAATGAAAATAAATTGCATCATCAACTAAATAATAGCTTAGCGGTACTCCATAAGGTTCACCGCTTTCTGATACAGAGGATAAAACTCCATATTCGCAATTATTTAATAATTGCATTGTTTCTTCTTTTGATATTGCTCTGTCTGATCTTCGCATGTTATTTATATAACCCGTTAATTTGATTCAAAATAATAAATCTGTCATTCTGAGGAGCGAAGCGACATGAGAATCTTTTTTAGTAATCAGAAAATAAGATTTCTCTCTTCGTTCGAAATGACATTTTAACTTTTGAGACAAACTCTTTAAATTAAAATTTAATTTTATTAATAAATGTATTCAAATCCTTATCGCCACGTCCGCTAAGGTTTATTACAACTATATCATCTTTATTTGTATTTGGCATTAAATATTTCAAATGAGCAAGTGCGTGCGATGATTCCAAAGCTGGAAGAATTCCTTCAAGTCTGGAAAGTTGTAACGCGGCATCAAGTGCTTCATCATCAGTTATTGAAGAATATTGGACGCGATTTAAATCCTTCAATAAACTATGTTCTGGACCTACACCAGGGTAATCCAAACCAGCGGAGATTGAATGTACCTCACTAATTTGTCCATCCTTATCCTGCAAAAGATATGTATTCATCCCTTGAAAAACTCCAGGTCTGCCAAGTGTTAACGTTGCGCAATGCTTATCAGTATCAATACCATAACCACCGGCTTCAATTCCAATAAGTTTAACTTCTGGATTATTGATAAACGGATAAAAAATTCCAATTGCATTTGAACCACCTCCAACGCAGGCTATAATATAATCAGGATTTCTTCCTTCAAAATTATTAATTTGAGTTTTAGTTTCTTCACCAATAATTGATTGAAAATCACGCACAATCATTGGGTATGGATGAGGACCAACAACAGAGCCGATAATATAATGTGTGTTTTCAACATTTGTAACCCAATCGCGAATTGCTTCATTTGTAGCATCTTTAAGAGTCTTACTTCCAGAAGTAACTGGGACAACTTTAGCCCCGAGCATTTTCATTCTGAACACATTCATTTCTTGACGCTCAATATCCACTTCGCCCATATAAACTGTGCATTCCAGACCAAATTTTGCGCAAACGGTTGCTGTAGCTACGCCATGTTGACCAGCGCCAGTTTCGGCAATAATGCGAGTTTTTCCCAGTCGTTTGGCAAGCAGAATTTGTCCGAGAGTGTTATTCATTTTGTGAGCACCAGTGTGGTTTAAGTCCTCTCGCTTTAGATATATTTTACCTTTGCCATAATGGTCAGTTAACCTATTTGCAAAAGTTAGCGGAGTTTCTCTTCCATTATAATTCTTTTGCAAGTCGTTTAATTCTGCCAAAAAATCTGGGTCTGATTTTACAGAATTATATGTTTCTTCTAATTCATGAAGAGCCGACATTAAAGTTTCTGGTACAAATCTGCCTCCGAACTCTCCGAATTTACCTGCTGTTGAAGGCTGATTGTACATTGTTTGTTGTTCCATTTTAATTTAGCTCCCTATCTACAATTGGCGCTATTGCTTTAATTTTATTAATTAATATTGACATTTGTTCTGGAGTAATCGTTTGCACGCCATCTGATAATGCGTTATCTGGATCGTTATGAACTTCAATAATAATTCCATCGGAACCTGCTGCAATTCCAGCCAAAGCCATTGGAGGCACTTTATCTCTTATCCCAATTCCATGCGAAGGGTCAACCAGTATTGGAAGATGTGAATTTTTTTTGATTACTGGAATTGCGTTTAAATCAAGAGTGTTGCGTGTTGAAGTTTCAAAAGTTCTAATTCCACGTTCGCAAAGAATTACGTTAAAATTTCCCTGAGCTAAAATATATTCGGCACTTAAAAGTAAATCCTCAACAGTTGCAGCTAAACCTCGTTTTAATAAAATTGGAGTGTTTATTTTTCCAACTTCATCAAGAAGAATAAAATTTTGCATATTTCTTGCACCAATTTGAATAATATCAGCAACTTCTGCAACTAATGGAATAGTATCTGCGCTAAGCACTTCAGTTACAATGCCCATTCCAAATTCTTTTTTAACATCATCCAGCAATCTTAATCCTTCTTCGCCTAATCCACGGAATGCATATGGACTGCTTCGTGGTTTATAAGCGCCACCGCGCAGAAATTTTACTCCAAGCTGCGATAAGCTTTCAGCAATTCTAAATAGTTGGTCTCTGCTTTCCACTGAACAGGGTCCAGCAATAATTGTGAGTTCCTTTCCGCCAATGTCTCCAAATTTAGTTTTAACAACAGTATCATTCTTTTTCATTTGGCGGCTAACAAGTTTATATTTTTTACTAACGCGAACAACTTCAATTACCGAATTCATAAAGCGATATTCATCCTCAACCAGTTTATGAGTTGGACCGGTAATTCCAATCGCCAAGTTTGATTCGCCTGGAATTTCGTGTGGCTGACAGTTGTAACCAATTACTTTGCGTTTTATAGCTTCTATATCTTGTCTAGGCGCATCAAGATTTAACAGTATTAACATTATATTTTCCTTAATTTTTTAAAGTTTCTGTAAAATAAATACTTACTTATCACTTTGTCATTTCGATTCCGATGTTTTTTATCGGGTGAGAAATCTCTCATAATCAGATAGATTTCTCACTCCCGACAAACTTCGTCGGGGTTCGAAATGACAAATTCGTTATTTTGCAACAACTTTATTATATTTTTCAAAAAGTTTTTCAAGTTTATCTTTATCCTTAATACCAGGCTCAACTTCAACGGAAGATGAAATATCAATTCCATACGGATTTATATTAGTGTGAATTTCCTCAATGTTGTTTATGCCAACTCCACCAGCTATTATTATTTTGTTTCGAATATTTTTTGGAATTAAATTCCAATCGAATTGTTTTCCGGTACCGCCAAAATTTATTGTGTCTTTTACATCCAAGATAATTCCACAATTGTTAAACTCTGCTAAAACGGAGAAATCAAAATCTCCATCAATTCCAAAACTTTTTATAACGGGATAATTGATTTGTGAAATATATTCAAGTGATTCGTTGCCATGTAATTGAACAGCAGTGAGTTTTACTAAACCTGCAATTCTGTTTACTTCCTCAATTTCCTCATTTACAAATACTCCAATTTTGTGAACAAAAGGAGGAAGCGAAAGGGAAATACTTTTTGCATTTTCTGGTGCAATATAACGTTTACTTTTTGGATAAAAGATGAATCCAATTGCATCAGCTCCAAGATTAGCGCATAGTTGAGCGTCTTTTAATTTTGTTATTCCACAAATTTTGATTTTCATTTAGATCTCAAAAAGTTTCAAAATTTAACAGATTGCTTCGTAGTTCAAAAAGACGAACTTCTCGCAATGACTGTTTTTTCAATTATTCCAAACCTCCGAGGTTTTCAAAACCTTGGAGGTTTATTTTAAATTTTTTAATAGTAACAATATTCTTGTATTTTTTTTACTGAATCGGCAATGCTTTCTGCTTTCATAAAATGTTCGCCAATAAGTACAGCATTTGTTTTAGTGTCTTTCAAAAAGTCAAAATTCCTTTGTTCACTTATTCCAGATTCTGAGACGAAAATGACATTTGCCGAAATTTGTTCGCTGATTTTTAAAGTCGTGTTCAAATCTGTTACAAAGTTCTTCAAATCGCGGTTATTTATTCCAATAATTTTGTTGAGTGAAAAATCAATTTTTGGAAGTTGATTTTCATTATGCAATTCCAAAAGGACTTTCATGCCAAGCTCAAATGCTGCTTTGCTTAATTCTTCAATCTGGCTTTCGGATAAAATTTCTGTAATAAGAAGAATTGCATCGGCTCCGTTTGCTTTGGCTTCAAAAACTTGATATTCGTTTATGATAAAATCTTTCCGTAAAAGAGGAACGGATTTATATTTTGCAATCTCATTCAAATATAAAATGTTGCCTTGAAAAAACTGTTCGTCAGTGAGAACAGAAATTGCGTCAACGTTATTTTCCATATAAATATCAGCAATTATGAGTGGATTAAAATCCTTACGAATAATTCCTTTTGATGGAGAAGCTTTTTTTACTTCTGCAATTATTGAAATAGCTTCTTTTTTTCGCAAAGCTTTTTCAAAGTTTAAGCATTCATTTGAGTAATATTCAGAATCTGAAAATCTAGAAATTGTAAAATCGCGTTTAAGCTTTTTCACTTCCTCAATTTTCACTTCTATTATTTGAGATAGAATATCAATCATTATTATTTCCAAAATCTATTAATGTATTTAATTTTTCCAAAGCTTTTCCAGATTTAATAGAATCTTCGGCAGCTTGCTGTGCTTCTGATATTGTAGAATACTTACCAGTAGTATAAAGAGCCAGCGCAGCATTTGCAATTACAACATTAAATTGAGAAACAGAACTTTGGTTATTAAAAATGTCCAATATAATTTTACCATTTTCAAGCGGTGTTCCACCTTTAATATCATCCAAAACAATTTTTGGGAAGTTAAATGTCTCTGCATTTATTTCTCGAACTGTAATTGCTTTATCACCGTTAACTTCAACAATTTGTGAACTGTCTGTAAGTGTTATTTCATCATATTGATTATTTGTACAAACAAATGCTACTCTTTCCATCTTTAAAATCTTTGCAGCTTCTGCCATTTTAAAAGCAATATCGTAATTGAATGTACCAATCATTTGCTTTGTTGTACTTGCTGGATTTGTAAGCGGTCCAAGTACATTAAATATTGTTTTAAATCCCAATTCCAAACGGATTGGAGCAACGTTCTTCATTGCTGGATGATAAATTGGTGCAAACAAAAAAGTAATTCCAATTTCTTCTAAAGCTTTTTTAGATTGTTCAGGAGTAAGTTCAATATTAACTCCAAGCTCATTTAGAACGTCGGAGCTGCCACTTATACTAGTTATTGAACGATTACCATGCTTTGCTACATTTACACCAGCTCCGGCAACCACAAAAGCCGCAGCGGTAGAAATATTGAATGAACCCGAATTATCACCGCCTGTGCCGCAAACATCAATTAGGTTTTTGGAATTATGGAGTATTTTCACTCCATTATTTCTCATTGCATTCGCAAATCCCGCAATTTCGTGCGAAGTTTCACCTTTAATTCGCAATGCAGTCAATAAAGATGCAGTCTGCGAACCGTTAACTTGGCCATTCATCAACAAATTAGCAACTTCTTCGGCTTCCCAAAACGTTAAATCTTTTTTATCGAACAGTTTATTTAATGTTGTTTTTATCATTGTTCTAACCAATTTCTAATTATTGTTTCACCTTCGGGAGTTAATATTGATTCTGGATGAAATTGAATTCCTTCAATTGGATACTTTTTATGTTTAATTCCCATAATTATTTTATCTTTTGTCATGGATGTTATTTCTAAATCATCTGGAATGGAATCTGCACTTACAACCAACGAATGATACCTTCCAGCACTGAAATTAGGGTTTACATCCTTGAAAATTCCAGTTCCATTATGTTCAACTTCGGATGATTTTCCGTGCATTAAAACATGAGTATTTACAACTTTAGCTCCAAAAACTTCACCAATTGCTTGATGACCAAGGCACACGCCCAATACTGGAGTATGTTTGCCAATTGTTTTAAGAATATCAATTGAAATTCCAGAATCCGAAGGTCTTCCAGGTCCAGGTGAAATTACAATTTTATCTGGATTTAGCTCTAAAATCTCATCAATTGTAATTTTATCATTTCGTTTTACAATAATATTTTGTGTAAACTTTCCAATAAGCTGCACAAGATTAAACGTAAATGAATCGTAATTATCAATTACTAAAATTTTTAATTCACTCAAATTATCTGTTTGGTTCATCAATTTCTCCTGCGTACTCTAAAGCTTTTAAAAGTACTGCGGCTTTATTATTTATTTCCTTCAACTCTAATTCTGGTTTACTATCAGCTACAATTCCAGCACCAGCTTGCCAATGGATTTTATTTTTAATTGCAAAAAGAGTACGGATTGCGATGCACATATCAAGATTTCCGCGAAAATCGATATAACCAACTGCGCCGGCGTAAATATTTCGCAAACTATTTTCGTATTCGTTAATTAATTCCATTGCTCTAATTTTAGGCGCACCTGAAACTGTTCCAGCAGGAAATGCAGCTTTGAAGGCATCAATTGAATCTTTATCATCTTCCAATTCACCTTCAACTCTTGAAACAATATGCATCACATGTGAAAAACGATGTATGTTCATGTAATCTTTTATGTTAATAGTTTTAAATTTGCAAACTCTTCCTAAATCGTTTCGGGCTAAATCGACAAGCATAATATGTTCTGCAAGTTCTTTTGGATCTGCCAATAATTCTTTTTCGAGTAATAAATCTTTGTCGTTAGTTTTACCACGCTTGCGTGTTCCGGCAATTGGAAGTATGCTTGCTTTTCTATTTTGCACTTTTATCAAATCTTCGGGCGACGTTCCAATTACAGTAATTTCTTCGGGCAATTCCATAAAGTACATATATGGCGAGGGATTTATAATTCTTAATGCACGATAAAGATTTAGCAAATCACCTTTATAATCGGCAGTAAATCGTTTGGAAAGAACAAGTTGAAAAACATCACCGTTGTAAATATTTTGTTTTGCTTTTTCGACAACATCAAAAAATTTGGATGAATTAAAATCATTATCTTCTTCAAGCTCAAAACTAAAATCTGATTTATAACTTATTGGAGTTGTTAATTCTGCTTTTACTTTAGCAATTTTTTGTTTTGCTTTTTCAAACTCCACATCCAAATCATAATCACTATTTAAATGCACATTTGAAATAATTAGTAATTGATGTTTAAAATGGTCAAACGCTATTATTGTATTAAAAATTCCAAGAATTGAATCTGGAGTTTCGGAGTTTTCGTGGTTATCAAATTTGAGTTTGTCTTCAATTAAAGAAATGTTTTCGTAACCGATGTAGCCAACAATTCCGCCAGTAAAATCGGGTAAATCTTCTATAGTCGGGAATTTATATGAAGCAATTTCTGTTTTTAGATAATCAAAAAGATTTTCATCCAAAACTTCATCATTATTGTTTGAATAGATTTTCAGCTTTCTATTTCGGTTGGAAATTATTTTATGCGGATCTTTTCCAATAAACGAATATCTCGCAAGTCTGCCAATTCCTTCAACCGATTCTAGCAAAAAGCAGAATTTTTCTTTTTCTCTTAATTTTAGAAACGCAAGAACTGGAGTTAGCATATCGCCAGTAACTCTTTCGTAAACTGGAATTACGTTAAATTCATTTGCAAGTATTTTAAATTTTTCTTTATTCATATTTCTTTTCCAAAAGTATTTACGTCATTTCCGCCTGTTCCAAGCATTTTTTCGGGACAATCTTTAAGCGGGAATCTCTACCACTTGCTGAGATTCCGTGTTGAAGCATCACGGAATGGCATTCATTATTTTCAATCTGTATATAAAAAAAACCCTTCTCAGCGATAGGAAGGGTTTTTAAATCTATTATTTCTATTTTTCACTGAGCGATATAATTATAGGATGAACTGCCACCAAGCCCAGTTGTTGTTTTTGTTTAAAGTTGATATGTTTAATAAGTTTTTCATAATGGGATGCAATATATTGATAATTAATAATGGATGTCAAATACTATTTTCATTCGATGAAATATTTTTAGATAAATATTCAAGTATTTTTATGTTCTTAAAATAATGTTTCTAAATATTCATTAAATTTGGATTGTAAAATTGATTTAGTTTTTAAATGAAAAATCTAAAAAGATATTTAATATCACAACAAATGGAGCAGTTTTATATGCACAAAATAAAATTATACAACTATTTTTTAATCGGTATTTTGCTTTTATCTCATTTTGGTTGTAAGGAAAAAGCTGTTTCTGAGCCTGAAGTTAAAAATTCTTCAATTTCTGGATCAGTTTTATTTTTAGATGGAACCAAAGGAGTTTCTGCTAATCTTGAATTACAGAATGTTTCCAATGATTCAAGAACCTACACAATTGCTGACCAAAATGGTAATTATGAATTTACAAATTTAATCTCTGGCGATTATTTCATAAGATTTAAGAGCGACAGCTATAATATTTCTGGATTTGAAAAAGGAATAACCCTTTTGGAAAATGACAATTTTAATCAAGATGTTTTTATTTTATACAATATGGTTGACGAATTAAAAGCGATTGAAAAAAATAAAGATGTTGTTCTTATTAAATTCCAACAAGATGGGGCAAAAATAGGGACAAACTACAATTCAATTGATTATTTAAGCGGCATTTACTCAAAGGATATTTCCAACTCTTACACACTTTCTTGCGATATTTATATTTGTCCAGATACTCTTAACTGGTTGGCTGATGATTCTTATTTTAACATTGATTACATAAAACAAAATTTTGAATTTGTTACATCGGTTGATGAATCTTTAATAAATGGTAAGCACGAAATTCGGTTTTATGAAAATGATATTGCAAGCATTTTGTCAAATCCAACTAATGGATTTATTTTTGTAAAAAAAACTATTGATGATACTAAGCTAAAAGTTCCATGTGTGGATTTTAACAATAATGATTTTGGATTAAAAATAAGATATAAATGATAAAACAAAAACCATATAAACTAGTTAATTACATTCAAAATTATGAGTGGGGAACAAAAGGGAAAGATGCTTTTATTCCAAAATTGTTAGGATTTGAAGCAGAGGAAAAGCCTTATGCCGAAGTTTGGATTGGAAGTCACCCAAAACTTAGTTCTGAAATTTTGATTGATGGAAAAGCGTCAAATTTAGAAACCATAATAGAAAAATGTCCAAAAGAGATTTTGGGCGAAAAAGTTGCTAAGAAATTTGGAAATAAATTGCCGTTTCTTTTAAAAATACTATCTGCAAATCAAGCACTTTCAATTCAAACACATCCAAATAAAACGCAAGCTATTGATTTGTATAAAAATGACCCAAATAATTATCCCGATTATAATCACAAACCAGAAATTGCAATTGCACTCGATTTTCTAAAAGCACTTGTTGGATTTCGTCCGTTAAACGAAATTGAAGCTAATTTTCTGCTTTATCAACAATTAATAAATTTTGTTGGAAGTGAAAAATTTAGTGAATTTACAAAAGATAAATCACAGAATGGATTAAAAAAATTGTTCACAGCTTTGATGAAAAAATCGTTGGAAGTTAACGAATTGCGAAATGCGATTTTATCAATAAAAGACCAAATTGAGCAAAAAAGCAAACAATCCGAAGATGAAGAATTATTTATTATCCTTTTCCAACAATATGGAATTGATATTGGATTGTTCGTTTTATTTTTCCTAAATGTTGTAAACCTTAAATCTGGCGAAGCAATTTATACTCCAGCGGGAATTCCGCACGCATATCTAAAGGGAAATATTGTTGAATGTATGGCAAATTCCGATAACGTTGTTCGTGCCGGTTTAACTCCAAAATTTAAAGATATTGACCAACTTGCAAACATTTTAACTTATCAATTTGGCAAACCCGAGCTAATTGGAAAAATTTACGACAGCAACATAACCGAATATAAAGTCTCGGCAGAAGAATTTTGCGTTGAAAAAATAGTTTTGGACAACACCGATTTGGATTTTTCAACAAACAACAAAGTTGAAATAATATTTGTAACAGAAGGCGAAATTACTTGCGATAAATTACAAATTAAAAAAGGTGAAAGTGTTTTAATTCCAGCCCTTTTGACCCATTATTCAATCATTTCCATAACTAACTCAACATTGTTTAGAGTAACCGTTTCCGATTAATATGGAAAATATAATCTTTCTATTCAACATAGTTTTGCCAATTTTCCTGCTAATTTTATTGGGATTATTTTTAAAACGAACGAAAGTTGTCTCTGATAGCTTTGTAAAACAGTTATCAAATTTTGTTTTCAAAGTCTCACTTCCAGCGTTAATTTTTCAAGAATTATCAGTCGTGGAAATTGGTACTGCTTTTGACTCGTCTTTAATTGGCATTTCGGTTGCCCTAATTCTTTTTATTTATGGAATTAGCTGGATAAGCGCAAACTACCTGACAAAAACTCCACAAGATAAAGGCGCGTTTATTCAAGGAAGCTATCGCAGCAACTTTGCAATTGTCGGTTTAGCAATGCTTTCTGGAATTGTTGATAGTGCGCACCTTGGAAAAGCAGTTATGTTATTAGCATTTGTAATGCCAATTTTTAACGTTTTGGCAGTAATTGCACTTACAGTTCCAATGCAACAAGCAAGCAATGATAAATTATTAAGCACATTTAAAGAAATTGGAAAAAATCCTTTAATTATTGCTGCGTATTTTTCAGTTCCGTTCTCCGTTTTTAAAATAACCGTTCCCGAATCACTTTCAATAACTTTAGAATATTTAAGCGATATTGCGCTTCCGTTGGCTTTAATTGGAATTGGAGCTTCAATCGATTTGAAAAAACTAATAACCGCATCACCGCTTGCATTTATTGCTTCGGCTTATAAAATTATACTTTTTCCAATTATTTCCGTTATTATTGGATATTTCCTTGGATTAACTGACCAAGACCTTTTAATTTTATTCATTTTAATGGGAACTCCAACAGCAGTCGCATCTTTTGTAATGGCAGAAGCAATGGGAAGTAACTCAAAAATGAGTGGAAATATAATCACAATTTCAACTTTTGGCTCAATTTTTACAATATCTCTTGGAGTAATTGTTTTGAGAATGTTTTTTTGAGAGAAAGTGAAAAATGAAAAATCGGGAGGCAGAAGTCCAAAAAATGGTAAAATTTTTCTGTCAATCAATCCCGCTATGGATTAAATTATAATAGAAAAACAAATTAGGTTTTTAAATCAATCCCTTAGGGATTGCATTTTGGTTTATTTTGATAAGAAAAAATTGAACCCGAAGACGGGTTCTTGTTTTGCATTGTAAAAAAAAGCTAATAAAATTAAACTCCTAACGGAGTTATTTGGTGGATATTGGGAATTTTTTGAGGAGACTTTTTTTATTTCATTTATTCCGGCAATATTTTTTGATAAAACAAAGACTAAAGTAAAAACATAGTGTCGTCCCTTTGGGGCTTTTTGATTTCATTTGCGAGTTGCAAATTACCATAATATCGTGCCTCTGGCACTTTTGGGGTTGTTTAAACGGTTTTTGACTATAATATTCTGTTCGCCAAATTCCCGCAATCTTGACACAAAGCGCAATTCAATTTTGGTAATATTGCTTTAATTGGTGGAGGTTGCGGGAATTTATTTTAGCAAAAACTTGTAAATGCATTTTTCGCAACCCCAGCGGGGTGAAATTATGGTAAAATGAAAGAATAAAAAATAATTAAAGCCCCAGAGGGGCGACATTATATCCGGAAGTCGAAAGTCACTCTGCAAAAGCCCAACTTTTTCAAAATATAATTATTGCAAAAACTCAACTTTTGAAAGGTAGAAAAGCCCAACTTTTAGCAATTGACAAATTAGAACCAACTCTTTCAAAAAGTTGGTTTTTTTTTTGCCTTAAAGTATCAAAAAAGTTGGGCTTTTTTTATAAACAGACTTTCCCAAAAGTTGGGATATTTTGGTTTAAAATTAACATAATATTTTTTGCCACTGGCACTTAAATTCTACTTTCAAAGGCAATGTTTAAACTAAGCTTATTTGTATAAAAGTAACATATATGTTATATTTCAGTTATGAATTGGACGATAGAATATTATAGTAGTGCTGTTGAAAAAGAAATCCTTTCTTTGCCAAGCGGACTTTTGGCTCGCTATTTAAGACTAACTGACTTGATGATTGAATTTGGCTCAAATTTAGGAATGCCACACACTCGATTTCTTGATGATGGCTTAATCGAACTTAGGATTAAAAGCAAAGAAGGAATTGCGAGAGTTTTTTATTGCACTCTTGTTGGTAAGCGAATAGTAATGCTAAGTTCATTCATAAAAAAAACAAATAAAACTCCGAAAAAGGAATTGTTAATCGCAAAAAAGAGAATGAATAAGGTATTAGAAAATGACACATAATGAATTAAAAGAAGAAGCATTAAAAAAATTATTAGTTAAAGAAGAATATAATTCTTTAGAAACTGAGTTTATGTTACTAAAAGAAATGCTTAAAGCAAGAAAGAAAGCCGGGCTTAGTCAGGCACAAATTGCTGAAAAAATGGGAACAAAATCACCAGCAATTACGAGATTGGAAGCATCGCTAAGTAGCGGTAAACATTCTCCCTCAATAGCAACAATAAAAAAATATGCGGAAGCTTTAGGCTGTCACATAGAAATAAAAGTTGTACATAATCAAATTGTATAATTTTTTTCTGCTGTCGAGGACCATTCCCAGCAGAAAAAAAATCGAATTGGCAGGTTAGTTTCTAAAAATTGGAAATTTTACAATAAATTTTGTCCCAATACCATATTCACTTTCAAAATGTATTTTACCGTGGTAACTTTCAACAATTCTTTTTACAATTGTTAATCCAAGTCCAGTTCCGCTAACATTACGTGTTTGCTTATTAAGTGCTCTAAAAAATTCTTGAAATACTTTTGGCTTGTCGACTTCCTTTATTCCAATTCCGCTATCTGAAATTGTAAAGTTTAGGTAATTATCCTTGCTGAATAATGAAATGATAATTTCACCATCATGTTTGTTATATTTTATTGCATTACTAAATAAGTTACTTATTACTCGTGAAATCTCTAAACGTTCAGCTTTAATTATGGGTAAATTGGGTTCATCTTCAATTTTAACTAAAATATTTTTCTTTTTGTACTCTAATTCAAATAAATTAACAGTAGATTGAACTACTTCCAAAAAATTAATCTCTTCTAATTCGCGATATTTTTCCTTTTTATCCATTCTGGAAATATCTAATAAATCATTTACTAATTGAAATAAGCTTTTAACTCGTTCGTAACTTCGTTTTAAGAAATCCTCTTTTTTTTCATCACTTAGCTTTATTTCAGAGTTTTGTAAAATTTGCAAAAATCCTTCCACGGCAACTAATGGCGATTTTAGCTCGTGAGCAACCATTGAAACAAATTGCGATTTAACTTGCTCAAGTTCCCGTTTCTTTGTTATGTTTCTAATAACAAGCACAACTCCAGAAAACCCTAATGAATTACGTGGAATATGTGAGCAAACAGATTGCACATACAATTTATTTTTTGGAATTATTTCAAGTTCAATTTCACTTATTTTTGAAGTATATTTTTCTGCTAAAATATATTCTGTTGCTTGTTTAGCTATTTGTGGTGGAAGTCTTTTTAGAATTTGTTCGCCAGGTTCAAGATTCTCCAAGTTTAGATTAACCAAAGAAGCGTTGTTAAAATAAACCAATGCACCATCAGAATTTATTACCAAAACTCCACCATTTATGGAATTAAGTACAGTTCTGAACATGCTTTTTTCACGCGATAATTCAACAAGATTGTTATATCGTTCTCGTCTAAGATCGCGAGCCTCAATAAAAAGTTGTCGGTGTTTTGTACCTTTTGCAAGATGAAAGCTTAACCCTTCGTAAGAAAGTGGTTTTGGAACATAGCTGCATGCTCCTAAATTTGCAGCTTCAACAGCCACTTCGTAACAAGGATTGCTTGCAATAATAAAACAAACCGTTTCAGGTTTAACTTTTTTGATTGATTTCAAAACTTTTAAACCATCATGATCGGATAGTTCTTGCTCAATCATCACAAATTCAAAATCATTTGAAATAGCTAACTGAATTCCTTCGGCTCCATTTAATGTAGTCCTAATGTCATATCCATCGCGAGTAAGAAAGGTATAAATATCTTTTCTAATTGGATATTCGTTATCAATAATTAGAATTGAGGCCATCTTGAGTCCTTTTATTGCTCTCGGTTATAAAAACTTTCAAATTTTGAAATTAATTCTTCAACAACAATTGGTTTGTTAAGAATCCCATCGCTTTTAATCCAACTTTTTTCTTCGTTTGTGGATGCGCTAAATTTGAAACCAGTTTCATAAGTTGCTGATGTTAAAATAATAACTGGAATTTTCTTTCCGTGTTCTGTTTTTTTTATTTTATAGCAAAGTATAAATCCAGAATCGTGATGTTCCATAATTAAATCAACTACACAAGCATCTGGAAGTTCTTTTTCAAATAATCTAAAGCCTTTTTCAGCAGATTCGGCAGTAATTACTTCAAATCCTTTTGATTCAAGAATTAACTTA
The DNA here is from genome assembly GCA_002786785.1 of Ignavibacteriales bacterium CG18_big_fil_WC_8_21_14_2_50_31_20. GTDB lineage: Bacteria > Bacteroidota > Ignavibacteria > Ignavibacteriales > Melioribacteraceae > 1-14-2-50-31-20. Next base: position 18,304 of record PCUD01000058.1, read on the forward strand.
TTTTGCTCAATCAAGTCAAAATCATCATCGACTAATAGTATTTTTTTAATATTCATTTGTGTTTCTCCTAGTTTCAGATGTTACTGAATCTAAATTTCTTAAAATTCTAAGTTTCATTCCTGCATGTTTTAAGCGGGAATCTTTTATAATTTGTAGATTCCCGATAAGATAATTCGGGAATGACAAAAGTTTAAAATTATTTTAATGGTTGAACATTTGCCCGCAAAATTTCTTTTCTATTAACATACTTTGTATGCAAAATTTCGTGAGCTAAATGACTGTTTGGCTCAATAAAAAAATCAGAATATATTTTTTTGATTGATTCATTTTCGTGTGAAAGTCTATTATTTGCATTTTCATCAATTTTGTAAAGTGCTTTTACACGTTCAATTACTTTATCTGTCTTTTGATGAATTGGCTGACCACCACCATTAATACAACCATTTGGACACGCCATTACTTCAATAAAATGATATGGTGAGTTGCCTGCGCTAATTTCATCTAAAATGTTTCCGATGTTTCCTATTCCGTTTACAACTGCAATTTTAACTTCCAAGCCATTTATATTAACCGTGCTTTCTTTAATACCAGCATTTCCACGTAATTCTTCAAAGTTTAGTACTTTCAAATTTTGACCCGTTAATGTAAAATAAGCAGTTCTAAGCGCTGCTTGCATAACTCCACCAGAAGTTCCAAAAATAGCCGCTGCACCGCTTGATTCGCCAAGTGGATTATCAAAATTATCGTCATTTAAACCTTCGAATTCAATTCCGTGCATTTTAAACATTCTTACCAATTCGCGAGTTGTTAGCACAGCATCCACATCAGCTAAATATTTTTCATTAAGTTCAGGACGTTGTGCTTCATATTTTTTTACGGTACACGGCATTACTGAAACAACAAAAATATCTTCTGGCGCAATATTCATTTTTTTTGCATAAAAGGTTTTAAGTACAGCTCCTTCCATTTCGTGAGGTGATTTACATGAGGATACATGTTTTAATAATTCTGGTCTATTTTGCTCAATATATTTTACCCATCCTGGGCAGCAACTTGTAAACATTGGAAGAGTTCCAGAATTTTTAACTCTGCCTATTAATTCAGCACTTTCTTCCATAATTGTTAAATCGGCAGCAAAATTAGTGTCAAAAACTTTATCAAAACCTAATCGACGTAAACCACTTACAATTTTGCCAGTTACATTAGTGCCTAATGGTAAATTATATTCTTCCCCAAGTGATGCTCTTACTGCTGGAGCAACTTGAACCACAACATGTTTTTTTACATTTTGAATTGCATATTCAATTTCTTTAGTACTACTTTTTTCACGCAAAGCTGCTGTAGGACAAACCAAAATACACTGCCCACATAAAATGCAATCGCTTACGTTAAGTCCTTTGTTATAGGGAGTTGTAACATTGCTGATAAATCCTCTATTTGTAAAATCTATAGCTCCAATTTTTTGAACTTCGGCACAAGTTCTAACGCATCTTCCACAAAGAATACATTTAGCTGGGTCGCGCTCCATTGAAGCGCTTGAAATATCAATTGCATGATTTTTCTTTGCACCGCAAAATCTATGTTCTCTCAAATTATAAGTGCTGGCAAGATCTTGAAGTTCACAATTTTTATTCCTAACACAAATAAGGCAATCTTGCGGATGGTTTTCGACTAATAATTCCACAATTGTTTTTCGAGCTACAATAACTCGGCTTGTGTTTGTTTTAACAATCATTCCATTTTGAACTGGATAAGCACAAGAAGGAGTTAATCCACGCATACCTTCAACTTCAACAACACACATTCTACATGCCCCAGTAGGGAAGTGGTCTTTCATGTGGCAAAGTGTAGGAATTTTTAACCCAATTGATTTTGCTGCATCAAGTATTGTATCGCCTTCGTTAGCTTCAACTTTTATATTATTTATTGTTAATTCTACCATTTTTTCTCCAAATAAAATCAGTTAACAGAAATAGCTTCAAATCTGCATGTTTCAAGACAAACACCGCACTTTATGCACTGTGATTGGATTATTGTATGAGGTTCTTTCTTTAATCCAATAATTGCATCAGTTGCACATTTACGCAAACAAGCGCCACAACCATTACAAATTTTAGGGTCAATTGTGTATGTTAAAATTTCTTTACAAACTTTAGCTGTGCATTTTCGTTCAAATAAATGCTCTTCATACTCTTCACGGAAATATCTTAAGCCGGATAATACTGGATTTGGAGCTGATTGTCCTAATCCACAAAGTGAAGTATCTTGAATGACTCCAGCTAATCTTTCGAGATGAATAATTCCTTTGAAACGCAATAATTCATTGAGAGGATCACCATCACCATATTTTGTAGAAATGCGTTCAATAATTTCGAGCATTCTGGTTGTTCCTTCACGACAAGGAACGCACTTTCCGCATGATTCATTTTTAATAAATTGTAAAAAGAATTTTGCAAGATCAACAATACAAGTGTCTTCATCCATCACTACGAAACCACCTGAGCCCATCATTGCACCAACTCCTTTTAACGATTCATAATCAACTGGTGTATCCATAACTTCTACTGGAAGACAGCCGCCAGAAGGACCGCCAATTTGAACAGCTTTAAAATTTTTATTATTTGGAACTCCACCGCCAATATTGAAAACTATTTCGCCAAGTGTTGTTCCCATTGGAACTTCTGCTAATCCTGAGTATTTTATTTTTCCACTCATGGCAAACACTTTTGTACCTTTGCTATTTTCAGTTCCAATTGATGAATACCAATAGGCTCCTTTATTAATAATGCTGGTTATATTTGATAACGTTTCAACATTGTTAATAATGGTTGGCTTTCCCCAAAGACCAGAGACTGCTGGAAAAGGGGGACGAGGTTTAGGCATTCCTCGTTTCCCCTCAATTGAAGCAATAAGTGCTGTTTCTTCACCACAAACAAATGCACCAGCTCCTTTTTTGATTTTAATTTCTAAATTAAAATCACTTCCTAGTATAGATTCACCAATTAATCCATATTTTTCACATTTCTCAATTGCATTTTCAAGTCTTTCAATCGCAAGCGGATATTCTGCACGGCAATAAATATATCCATGACTTGCACCAATTGCATAGGCTGCTATTATCATTCCTTCAATCAATTTAAACGGGTCACTTTCCAAAACGGACCTATCCATAAATGCACCGGGATCGCCTTCGTCGGCGTTACAAATAATATACTTTGTTTCCGATTTTTGAGTTAATGCAAAATCCCATTTTTTACCAGTAGGAAATCCACCTCCGCCTCTTCCACGCAAGCCAGATTTAATCACTTCATCAACCACAGCTTTTGGGGTCATATTATTAAGAATATTTTCTAGAGCAGTAAATCCACCACTTGCAATATATTCATCAATAGAAGTAGGATTTATAATTCCACAATTTTTGAGAACTACTTTATGTTGTTTAGCAAAGAATGGAATTTCATCAATGTTTTTTACATAATCATCGGTTTTGCCAAAGGTTGCAAGTAATTTCTCAGTATATATTTGCTTATCAACAAGTGTTTTGATTAATAATAAATGGACATCGTTTGGAGTTATTTCGCAATAAGATATTCTATCTTTATTCGGCAATTTTATATCAACAATAACTTCTTTAGCACAAAATCCAATACATCCAGTTGGAACAATTTGAGCATCAATATTTAGTTTTAGCAATTCTTCCTCAATTGCTTTTTTTACTTTATTTGCGCCAGATGCCAACCCACAAGTTCCCATTCCGATAAAAATAATTGGAATGTTGTGCTCTTTATAAGTCAATATGTTATTTAAAGTTTTAATTTCTTCATTTATTTGAGAATTATGGTTGCATGATAAACCATTTCTACAATCGGAGATAAAAGTAGAGTGTTTAGCATGAGTCTTTCCACATTTTTCACAATAAACTATATCTATAAATGATTTCATTCTGTACCTTCATTTTTTACAATTTCTTCCTCTTTATTCTTCTTAAATTCTGCTATTAGTTTTGGTATATCTTTTGTTTTTAATCGTCCAAAATATTCTCCATTTATACTAATTACTGGAGCAATGCTGCACGCACCAATGCATGCAACCTGTTCAATAGTAAATTCCTTATCGCGAGTTGTCATTCCAACTTTAATTCCAAGTTCGTTTTCAAGAGCAAAAAGTATATTAGCAGAATCTTTTACGTGACAAGCTGTTCCTCTGCAAACATTTATTACATTTTTGCCAAGTGGGGTTAATCTGAATTGATTATAAAAGGTTGCAACGCCAAACACAGAACTTGTTGGAAGCCCTAAAAATTCTGCAATATCAATAATTGCTATTTCTGGAATATATCCATAAACATCTTGAACATCTTGAAGCAGTCCAATTAAGTGACTTCTATTGCCACGTTCATATTTTTCAAAAAGTTTATTATGCATTTGTTGTTCCTTAAATTTTTCTGTTTACTTTTGAAAGACAATTCGTGTGCCAATTATTAAATAGAGTTAAACTAAAAAGAAATGGTAAAAATTTGTTGATTGTTGTAACATTTATTGGGTTGAATTTAATTGAAATTATACAAAAAATGTTAAAACAAACTTATTTGTCACATTTTGCTAGGTTAAAAGGGCAGAATATTAGTAATTGGAAAAACAAAATTTATATATTTTAAAATTACCATAAAAAGACGAAAAACTTACAAATTCTTATAATTAAGAATTTGTAAATGGTATGTTTAGTTGTTGAGAATTGTTAAATTTAAAAAATTTACAACAATTTATTACAAATTATTGAAAAGTTTAAACAATGATTCTCGTTTTCTGGTGGCAACGGGAACACGACTTTTGTCATTCATAATTAACAAACCACCATGAGGTTTTTCAAAACTATCAATATAGTTTATATTTACGAGATGAGATTGGTGCGGACGAAAGAATCCATATTCAGTTAATAAATTTTCAAATTCTTTTAATGTTGTTGAAACAAGAATTTTTCTATTTTCTTTTAGGTAAAATGTGGTATAACTTTTATCAGATTCGCATCTAATAATTTCGTTTATTGGAACAACATTTATGCTTTCGGTTGATTTTAGCACAATCTTTTTATTGTTATTGGATTCTGTCTTTAAATTTGAAAATAATGTTTTCAATTTTATATTTAGCTGATTTACTTCTTTGTGCAATTGACACTTTTCAATGGCTTTTACGAGTTCTAATAAATCAATTGGTTTTAGCAGATAATCTATTGCACTAATTTTAAATGCCTTTACTGCATATTCAGTATAAGCTGTTATAAAAACAACCATATAATCTATGTCCTGTGTTCTTTCTAGAATTTCAAAACCATTTCCATCCTTAAGATTTATATCAAGCAAAACTATATCGGGCTTATGTTTAATTATTTCGGAGACACCGTTTGCAACCGAATCTACTTGCCCAACAATTAAAGCATCAGGAAAGGAGCTAGAAACCATTTGGGCAATCATCTCACTTGTCATTTTTTCATCTTCTACAATTAAAATTTTTAGCATAATATATTTCCTAATTAAAATTCTTCCAAGTATGGTAAATCCAGTTCAATTCTTGTCCCCGATTTATTTGTATTTCCTGTACTTAAATCTATTAAAAGTAAATTAAATTTTCCTTTTTTTCGTTTACTCAACAATTGCAAGCGGCTTTGCGTAATTGTTATTGCCAAAGATTGATGCTTATTAAGTGAAGACTTATTATTATCAATTTTGTTAATTCCAATTCCATCATCTTCAATTACTAATTTCATTTTATCATCTTTTTTGGTGTACTTTATTAGAATATTAAATTTGTTTTCTTCATTCATTCCATGTTTAATTGAGTTTTCAATAAATGGTTGAGCAAACATTGGTGGAACACGAACAGAATCCATTCCCAAATTTTCATCTATTTCAATTGTGTAGTTGATTATGCCATCGTGTCTTAAATTCTGAAGCTTGAGATAATGTTCTAATGTTTCAATTTCTTTTTCGAGTAAAACAAATTCTTCACGTGAATTTTCTAAAATATTACGCATTAATTTCCCAAAATTTGACAGATAAGTAACAGCTTCATTTGCAGATCCTTTAAAAATATATCCTTGAATAACCGAAAGGGAATTGAAAATAAAATGTGGATTCATTTGCAAGCGGAGTAATTTTTGCTCTAATTCCATTGATTTTTGCTTTGTTTTTAATTGGTATCGAGTTATTCCTAAGTAACCAAGTCCCGCAATTAAAATTAATGAGCCAATTAACAGCAAAATTATCATTTGTTTCCGATTAAGTGATTCCTCTTGAATGCTGGTTAAATTTTTTAGATTATTAATCTCAGAAATGTGCTGCTCTGTTTCAAATTCAACTTTAAGTTCTTCAATTTGTTTGTTCTTTTCTATGTTGAAATACTTATCTTTTAATTCAGTACATTTAAGTAGGGTTTCATACGCCTTGTCATATTCACCAATGGAAGCATAATTTTTATTCAGATTTGTTAAAAGCATTATAATTGCGTCACTATCATTTTCTGGGTCTGTCTCAGCAAGCAGATTTTCATATATTTCAATAGCTTTCTTCGGTTTTCCTTTTAGATTTGTTATGTAAGCTATATTATTCATCGAATAAAAATAAGCGTTCATGTTGCTAATTTCTTTTCGAATTTTTGCAGCTTTTTGAAAATAAACTATTGCCTCATCATAATTTTTTAAATAATAGTCAATTAACCCTAAATGATTAATTGTCATTGCCATGCCGTCTTTTTTATTAAGTTTTGTATTAATGCTTAAAGCAATTTTAAAATAGGGTATTGCCTCGGTATACTTTTTTTGACCCACCAAAGTTCTACCAATGTTATTATTTGTAGTAGATACACCAATTTGATAATTCAATTTTGTAAAGATTGGTAAAACTTTTTGAAAATAAGGTAGGGCATCGTCATAATCCTTCATTGATAAGTATGTGTATCCAATATTACTTATTGTAGTGGCTTTATCTTTATCATCTTCTCGACTATCATAATAAACCATAGCTTTATATAAATATGATAATGAAAGTGAGTATTCTTGTAAGTCAGTATAAGCAGTACCTATATCATTATTACACAATGCTATTTGGGCACTATCTTTATTTGCTTCATATTTTTTTAATAATAAGAATAAATTATTTATCGCTTTTTGATATTTCCCAAGGGCATAAAATGATTGTACTGATTTTTTTAAACATAAATTCTTAAATTTTTCAACATTTAGTTCATTCGCAATTATTGATGCACTATCCACTAAGGTTTTAGCAAGTTTAGGATTATTTACCATAATTGAATCCGCATCTTCAATAAGGCTATTAATAATTAAAGTATCACTTAAAGTATGTTGAGCTTTTACATGCTGCGTAGTAAAAACTTGAATTATGAAAAGCGTAAAAAAAATCTGGAGAGTTGTATTTATAATGTTCATCTACAATTATTTTAATTTAATAAAATGTTAAATAATTTTTTAACTAATCAAACCAATTATTTTAATAGCAATAATAAAAATATAAATGTACAAATTCTTCTTATTCTTAAGCACTTGTTAAAAAAATGCTAGCGAATATTGTTTTTTTAGGTTTTGTGAAACAATTTTTAATAAGTTAAATAAACAGGTTTAAATAAATTTAGCATTTGCAGTGTGTTGCCTGTTAGGTCATCAATGTTGATAATTAGAAATACATTTATAGTGATTTGTATCAAATGCTAGTTGTTTCTGTACCAGATTCTTATTCATTTATTTGGTACAATCTTTGTTGAATAGATTTTAGTATCTTATTATATAAGACTAAATATCCAATTAAAATTAGTTTTGTTAAATATTGATTTTGTTTCATTTGAAATATCTGATAAATAAATAGATTTTAAACACAAAACGGTTAAATAAATGCTCAGATTTACAAAATATTTATATTTCTTACAAAACTTAATATGGTTTTGCCCTATTCAAAAATCAAAAAATCTATCTAATAGTATTTCAACCACAAATATGTGTTATTTGTCAAAACTAAGACAAAAAATTTCAGCTAATAAAGGCATCAATAATTAAAAAATTCCTAATAAAATGGAGTTAAAATGAAAATAAGTATTAAATATTTTACAATCGTCCTAATTGTGATTTCAGTGCAAATAATATTTGCCCAAAAGAATATTCACAATATTCATTCCTTGAACCACGAATTTATGAAGTTTGTAAGCGATAAAGATGGCTGGTTAGTTAATAAAGACTATATCAAAAAAACTTATGATGGCGGAAGAACTTGGGAAGTGAAACTTACTTTAGACACAGAAACCTATTATACTGAGTATATTAAAAATTGTGGAATATCATTTCTTGATGCAAATACTGGTTTTTTTGTTTTATTTACAAGAACAGGAAATAACTACTTCCTCTTTAAAACTACTGATGGAGGTGATTCTTGGCAACAACGAAGCATTTCTGGCGAAAATATCACAAATAATGATGTTAGTCATTTAACATTCTTAAATATAAATATTGGCTGGGCGAGAAATAATTGGGACAATATTATTAGAACTACTGATGGCGGCATTACTTGGGAACTTATGAACGAAGATTTGGGAAATATTTATAAAATTAAATTCGTAAATGAATCTCTTGGTTATTATTACACTACTTCTGGACTTTTTAAAACAGTTGATGGTGGTTATAATTGGGTACAATTAAATACTGGAGTAACATATCATTGGGATTTTGATGTTGTTGGTGACGAGCTTTGGGTTGGTTCTGATGGAATTTATTATTCACCCAATGCTGGCGAAACTTGGTCAAAAATTTCGTCTGATGTAACTTTAGGAAATGTTAGTAAGTTATATATGATTGATAAAAATTATGGAATCGTATCTAATAATAGCGGTTATGCCTATTTTACTGAAAATGGTGGTTTAAATTGGAGTTTAAAATCTACAAAATTTGGCTTATCCAGTTTCTTCGATTCAAATAATGGTTGGTTTTATTCAGATGGATATCTCACAAAAGCTGAAAATAAATTTGATACAACTTATACTGTTTTTCCCAAAATGGATTTTTCTGATGTTGTAATTGTTAATGATTTAGTAATTGTTGCTTCTTCAACTAATGGAGCGATAATTCGTTCGAACGATGGTGGAAAAACTTGGACTTTTATTAACGATTTATATGGAAAGTATTATATCTATGATCTTTGTTTTGGTGAAGCAGGCAATGGTGTTGCTGTTGGATACTATTTACCATCTAATTCGGCATATAATATGGCATTTATTGCTAAAACTAACGATGTTGGTGCGACTTGGCAAATAGTTATGGAAGATACTGGTGAACCATACGGAAGTGCAATTTATTCTGCAGACTATTCCAGTGGTAAATATTATGTTAAAAGTGTTGGAAGGATGCTTAGTTCTATAGATTTAGGACAAAATTGGTCAATTGATTCTACCGATTGGGGCGGAGCTGCATTTTCTCAAACAGATTTTATTGGAAATACAGGCTTTGGTATTTCTTTATATGGAACACAACCTTTAGTGAAAAGCATTAATGGCGGAACTGGCTGGGTGAAAGCTTTAAACGAGGATTATGTGCAATCGGTTTATTATTTAGCAGAAAATCTGATTTGGGCTAATTTTGGACCTGGTAAAAATTTAAAAAGCCTCAATGGTGGCGATAACTGGATTGATGCCGAACTTGATTTCCAAAATATTTATTTTAAAAATCAATTACTTGGTATTGCATATGGTTATCTGAACAACAATGATATTTTCTCAGATGGAACATACTTAACTCTTGATGGCGGAAATACTTGGGAATTGTTGAATTATCCTCAAATTAATTTCACAAGACACGCTATAGATTTTACTTCAAAACAACAAGGATTTTTAGCTTCACAATTTGATTTATATTCAATGCAAGTTTATGGCGATGTTGATAGCATCGTTTCGGTCGAAAAAAGTGATTTTACAGAAATTCCAAAAGAGTTTTCGCTAAGCCAAAATTATCCAAATCCATTTAACCCAACAACAAATATTGAGTTTTCGTTGCCAAAAAGTGGAAATGTGAGTTTAAAAGTCTTTAATTTTATTGGTGAAGAAGTAGCAGAACTTGTAAATAACGAAATGATTGCTGGTTATCATTCCGTTAATTTTAATGCAACAAATTTATCCAGCGGAATTTATTTTTACAGAATTACATCGGGTAATTTTACTCAAACTAATAAAATGCTTTTAATCAAATAATAATTATTCACAACATGGAGTTAAAAATGAAAAAACTTGGACTAATTTTCTTATTGGTTTTATTAGCTAGTGGAACTGCCTATTCACAATCAATTGGGGCTTTTGTTGGTTATGGACAGTCCGCTTTTGGAGATGATGTTGAGGAACAAGCTAATTATATTCCAGTTGGTGCCCAACTTTTATTTGGCACTGGCGGTAATTTTGAAATTGGTGCCGAAGTTAGTTATGCTGTTGTTCCTTTCGCTTTTTCAATGGGTGAGGATGTTGGTGATATGAAAGTTGGACAGCTTTATTATGGTGCCATGGCAAAATTTAAATTTGGAACTGGTGGTGGAGTTTGGCCTTATGTTAGGGCTGGTGCTGGATTATATACTGGTTCCCTTGAATATGATTTTACAGACGAAATTAATGAATTTGGATTTGAGGATGTAGAAATGGATTTCAAAAGTGCATTTGGATTTAATGTTGGCGCTGGTGCTGAAATAAATTTAACCCCAAATATGCATTAGAAAAGCATTAATGCATATTCGACTAACTCGCTCTAAGCGTTTGTACTATTGTTCACTTAACCTTTTGGGTACAAACGCTAAGACCGAGTAAGTCGGGGCAAGTTCGCTTCTATATTGATTGTTCTTTTTCTAAAATTGTTTATTTTAATCCTATTGCATTATCCATGTTTAAGCGGAAATAACGGGTTATTTGCAGAATTAGTTTATCATATTGTTGATAGAGAACTTGATATTGCTGAAAAAGATTTAGCTGATAGTGAATCAGCAAAAATGACTGGGAATAACTTCGCAATTCAAGTTGGATTTAAATTTGGATTGTAATTAAATCTCTTTTCGTAAAAAAGGCTGTCGGTTTAAGACAGTCTTTTTTTTTATACTTTTTCAATATTATACTTTTTCATTTTGTTGTAAAGATGGCTTCTTTGAATATCCAATATCTCTGCAGTTTTACTAATATTCCAGTCGTTTAATTCCAATTGTTTTAATATAAATGCACGCTCGGTAACCTCTTTAAACTCTTGAAATGAATTTGAAATATTTAACAAATCATCATTTTTAGTTTTAGAATTAGGAAGAAGATGAACAATGTCATTTGCTGAAATTTTATCTTTTGGAACCATTATAATGATACGCTCAACTATATTCTTTAGTTCTCTAATATTACCGCTCCAGTTATTTGCTTTCAGCAATTCAAGAGCATTTTTTTCAAATTTAACTTCTTGGAATTTATTTTTTTCGCAAATGATTTTGGAAAAATGATTTGTTAATTCAACAATATCTTCCTTTCTTTCGCGAAGTGGAGGAATTATAATTGGAATTACATTTAATCTGTGATATAAATCCTCTCTAAAATTTCCTTCTTCAATTTCTTTTTCAAGATTTTTATTAGTCGCTGAAATTATTCTCACATCAACATCAATTTTTTTATTCCCACCAACTCGCTCTATTTTTCCATCCTCAATTGCTCTTAAAACTTTTGCTTGAGCCTGAAGGGACATATCACCAATCTCATCCAAAAAAATTGTACCCTTATTAGCAGCTTCAAACTTTCCAATTCGTTGCTGATTTGCACCAGTAAATGAACCTTTTTCGTGCCCAAATAGTTCCGATTCAATCAACTCATTTGGAATTGCGGCACAATTAACTTCAACAAATGGTTTATCATTTCTATTGCTTTTGTTGTGAATTTCACGAGCTGCAAGTTCTTTTCCAGTACCATTTTCACCAGTTATTAAAACTCGTGCATCAGAAGGAGCAACGCGGGAAATAGTATTTTGAACAAGAACTAATGCTGCGCTATTGCCAACCATTGAATATTCAACATCCAATTCTTTTCGTAATTTTTGGTTTTCTGAAAGAAGTTTTGCTCTTTCACCAGCATTACGAACGCTTATAAGAAGTTTGTCCCTATCAATTGGTTTTTCTATAAAATCAAACGCACCCAGTTTTGTTGCTTTAATCGCATTTTCAAGACTTCCGTGAGCTGAAATCATTATTACATTTGGTTTGAATTGAAAATGACTTATTGTATTAAGCACTTCAAATCCAGTCATCTGTGGCATTTGAATATCAAGGAGTAAAACGGAATAATTATTTTCTCTTAAATGCTCAACACCTTTTTTTGCATCTGTAAAAAATTCAACCTCATAATCCTCATATTCGAGAATCATTTTTATGCTTTCACATATTTCAATTTCGTCATCAATTATTAAAACTTTGCTCATTTTCTTCTTCAAAATATTTTTTAAATAATGGATATTTCTTAAGTATTTCTGAGGGTAGTATTTTGGAATTACCAATTAAGTCTTTGCCAAATTGATAGCCAAGATTATTTGCAATAAAATCGCGGTTATCAATACTACCTTCAATTTTAAATGCATCCTCAAATAACTCCACAAAAATACTCAGAAATTTAGAAAGATTAAATAATGTTACCGAATAGGAAAAATATGCATTCCCAAAAAAGTGAGCTGTTTTATCCTTATCACCAAAATTTGAATTTGGTGAATCTTCAAAAATATTTTTCGGTAAATTTTTAATTTTATTTTTAACCAAATTTGGGGCACCCGAAGGCAATTTTACATTTAAAACAATTCCAATATAAGGAATTTTTAATGGCATTACATTAAATGGTAGAGTTGCAAAAGTTAAGGTCAAAAGGGTTTCTTCAATATTGTCATTTTGAAATTTCTTTGCACGCAAATAAATTGAATCAATAAGTGTCAAATCGTTTTCTACGGATTTCAATTTAAGAAATTCTTCAGAATTAATAAATTCAACAACATAATTTATTCCATCTTCCAAGTTGTTTTCCATAAAAACTTGAGCAAAAGTGAATTCCGCGAAAACTAAAATAAAAATGATTGAATAAACAGATTTCATAATGTTTGTTAAAATTGCAAGTATTATATTTACTATATATAATATAAACTTTTATAAGAGGAAAATCGATGATACAGAGAGCAATAATTTTAGTGTTTCTTGTTCTTTTAACTACTAATGCACAAGATTACAATTTTAAAACTAATGCTTCAACTCTAAAAGGTGAATTAACAAAAGAAGATGTATTTGAATCGGATTTTGGAAGATTTGATGCTTACGAGCTCCAAATGGAAGAAGGTGATTTGCTTGTAATAAAATTAAAATCTTCTTTTTTCCCTCTTTTAACAGTTGTGGCTCCTTCAAATGAGTATAAAGTAGCATTCCCTAGCGAATCTAAACCAGAAGTTATTTTAAAACAGGAAATTGATGAATCGGGATTATGGCAAATTTATATTGCTGGTGATAGTACTGATGTAGGAACCCATTCTTTGCAGCTTTTTTATGTTTCACACGATAGTAGGGTTTTACCAAAAAAATCTAACTATTGTTCACTTGCACAATTCTTTTTATCACATGCAACAACAGGTTTTGATTATTTTAAGGACAATTATTTTGACAAAATAGATGGTAATTGGCAAATAAAATTAGGATCCCAAAATTTACTTATTAAGGGAACAGTTTCAACAAAAAGTGATATTTCAAAATTGACACTTTTGTTGGAAAATGATGATGAATTATTTCAAAAGGTTTCTTTGCAACTTAAAAACTGTTTTCAAAAAAGATGGAATATTAGGGAAAGTGAAAATAAATTAGAAATTTCTGAAATTGAAGGATTACGTAAAATATTTTTAGTTAAAGAAAAATCATCGCTTAAACTTGAAATTCATACCAAATAAAGAAAACTATAAGGCTTGATTAGGTAATATAAAATAAATATTTAATTCGTAATATCAGTTATGCATTGCATGTAATTGATGTAACCAGCAATAGTTTGAGTTTGGAATATTAAACATTTAGGTTTATCATCGCATAACTCTATCACGAGTGTTTATAATTTGTTCTCTTTTATGCACAAAGGAGGTAAAAACCAAAATGTTGAATTGTAGAAAGTATTTACAATTCAACCCCAAATATGCATTAGAAAAGCATTAATGCATATTCGACTAACTCGCTCTAAGCGTTTGTACTATTGTTCACTTAACCTTTTGGGTACAAACGCTAAGACCGAGTAAGTCGGGGCAAGTTCGCTTCTATATTGATTGTTCTTTTTCTAAAATTGTTTATTTTAATCCTATTGCATTATCCAGGTTCAAAGAATTAAACCCATCAATAAGTAACATTTCACAAACTCGTTATATTAGTAAGAATAAAAATCATTTCTCGAAAATAAGAAATATTTTGCCCTCTAAAATATTTTTATCGAATTTCAGCAATTATAAGAGCATTTAAATTTGGTATGTTTATTGTTAATCAAAATAAATATGAAAAAATTATTGGAAATATCACAAAAATTAAATTTCACAAAAGAAGATATCATTTATCTTTTAAGTGAAAATAATACCGAAAAAAGGGTAATTATTCAAAATATTTCTCAGAAAATTGCTTCAAAATTAAAAAAAGACTTCCATAGTTTTGAGCATAAGATTGATATTTCAAATTATTGCAAAGCTGATTGCATGTTTTGTAATTCGCGAAACAGCAATAATAAAATAAATCGTTTTAGATTAAATAGAGAAGAAATTATTAGAAGAGCTCTTGAGCTTCATGCAAATGGTTGTAATTCAATTTTGCTACATTCGGGTTATGACGATTTTTATAATACCGACCGAATTGCATATATCATTTATTCAATAAAACAACAAGCAAAAATTAAAATTACCCTCAGCTTTGGTATTCGTGAACTTCCAGAATATAAGGAATGGAAAATTGCCGGTGCGGATTCTTATTATTTGAATATGATTACTAATAATAGCAATCTTTACTCAATTACAAACTCTTGGAATTCATTTGAAAAACGAATTAAACATATTGCTGAATTGAAAAAACTTGGATATAATGTTGGCTCGGGAAGTATATTTGGACTGCCTAACCAGACTATTGATGACGCAGCGTCGGATATTATTTTCTTGAATAATCTTGATTTAAGCTATATTGATTTTTGTCATTTCAATTCTATTAAATCCATACACGATAATATTAATAGTGAAGAGTTTATAAGAAGGGGAGTTGAAGTGGCTCAAATTGTTGCTGCTGATAAAAGCGTAAGGCTCAATGATTTAATTAATTGAAAATTTTATATAAAGCTAAAGCTATCAAATTTGATTTTTTTGCAATCCCATAAAGATTAATTAGTTTTAA
>PCUD01000081.1:0-370 GCA_002786785.1 Ignavibacteriales bacterium CG18_big_fil_WC_8_21_14_2_50_31_20
AAGAATCCCTAACTCTCCGCCCCAAATTAAAAAAGCCCTTTTTCCGCCGAATTAGGGCTTTTTGCTTTTTAAAGATTAGTCGACTTATTTGCTTTTTATTGATGTTTTTGAGAAACAGTTATCAATTCAGTTATCAATTAATTTGATGGAATAATACCCTTAATAAAGTCTATGCTATTAGCATTGGGTAAATATAGTTGATTTGTACAATCTGTGGTTATCCTAAGCTCTATCAGCATATGATTTAGCTAATTTTTTTAACTTAAAATTGCAAAGTATTTCCAAGTATGTTGCGGAAGCAATTATAATTTGGAAGTTTTAGTTACAAATGAAGAACAAGTCAAAATACCTTTTAATAATATGGGAGAAA
>PCUD01000081.1:420-29363 GCA_002786785.1 Ignavibacteriales bacterium CG18_big_fil_WC_8_21_14_2_50_31_20
ATCTTCTCAAAGAATCTGGTATAAAACTGATCTTAGATGTTCTACGATTAAAAGCTTTTGGATATGCAAAAGTATTTTCCTTAAAAAGTGATGTGATTTTCAACACCCCACTGTTGAAAAAATTTACACTTCCTCTTTGGCTGTTTGATTAACAATTCAACACCACCAGTATAACTCTTTGTTTTACAACAACATAAAAAAAGTATTATTAAAATATAATTGCTGGCATGCTATTTGTCCTTTCTCTGTAACAATTAAATATTAAAGGAAGAGTATCATGATTACATTTATCATTAGTATCATTTTAGTTTTTATTGGAGTTGACTTACTCGTTCGATTTATAATCGAGCCATTGATTTTGGGGAGGAATAAGAAAAACAAAGTATCTAAATCTTCCACGTCAAAATTAGATACGAAATTCAGACTTGCAACCGAAACAATGTATGACGGTGGAAAGACATATACACCCGAGGTATCAGATAATGCTGTCAAAGATGAAAATATTTCAAAAGATGAAGTGAAATCTTAAATCAATTAAAATTATATTAACTCATTTAAAGGATCCATTATGGTTGCGATTTTTGTTCTGGCATTGTTTTTATTTATCCTATTAGTCGATCTGATTGTATTACGAATTCAAGGTAAAAGTCATCCGGCATTTGAACCTGCTTTATCTCAATATGATTACCCAGTTTATGATGGAAACGTAATACCCATTCCTTCAAATCTATTTTTTTCAAAAGGACACACTTGGCTAAAGAAAAATAAGGATGGATTAATAGAAATTGGAATTGATCCGTTCGGAACGACGGCATTGGGGACATTATTGATTCAAAAATGTGTGAAATCAGGAAAAGAGTTAAAACGTGGAGAAGTGATACTTGAAGGCTCTTACGGAAATAAAACTGTTAAATTCCTTTCTCCGATTAACGGAAGTGTAAAATCTATTAACGCTGATGTCATTGGCAAAAAAATTTCTAATCCATATAAAGCGTGGGGTGTTAGGCTAATTTCAAAGGATTCGCTGGAAAATGGCAATCTGTATTTTGGGGGGACTGAAGCATTAAACTGGATGAAAAAGGAATTCATCAAATTAAAAGGTTTTATCGATGACCATTCACTAAAAGTAGAATTGGTAGGAGAAACCATGTATGATGGAGGATTATTATCTAATAATACTTCCGTTTTATTAGTTGATCAAAGTGTAAATGATTTTGAAAAAGAATTTCTCTCATTATAATAATTGGAATAAAAATGTTAAACGAAACTGGGATTCTATTTGATATAACTCTTTGTGAAGGATGTGGGGCATGCTATGACATGTGCAAAGAGGTTAATAATTTGCCTGAAACAAATGATGATTATTTAAAAGATCATCTCTCGGATAATACTTTCACGGTTGTGGAAGAATACGGCGAAATATATACGCGAAAACTTTG
Organism: Ignavibacteriales bacterium CG18_big_fil_WC_8_21_14_2_50_31_20; assembly: GCA_002786785.1. Classification (GTDB taxonomy): domain Bacteria; phylum Bacteroidota; class Ignavibacteria; order Ignavibacteriales; family Melioribacteraceae; genus 1-14-2-50-31-20. The sequence continues at coordinate 1,860 of PCUD01000081.1, forward strand.
CATGCATTGTAATGAACCTGCTTGCGTATCCGTGTGTCTGGTTGGAGCAATTAAAAAGAGTTCAACCGGTGCAGTAGTCTATGATGCCGATAAATGTATTGGATGCAGATATTGTATGCAAGCTTGTCCGCATAGTATTCCCCGTTATGAATGGGGATTAACCAAGCCGCGCATACGAAAATGCAATTTGTGTGATGACAGAGTTAAAGCTGGAAAATTACCGGGTTGTGTCGAAGCCTGTCCAACCGAGGCGACAATTTTCGGTAAAATGGATGAGCTAATTGAAATTGCCAAGAAAAGACTTAAATCTGATCCAGACAAATATTATCAGCATATATACGGTCTTGAAGAAGCCGGAGGTGGGCATGTTCTGATTATATCGCCTGTACCATTCGAGCAGTTGGGATATGTTTCTAAACTAACAAATGAACCAATGCCTGAATTTACAATGAGGGCGATGGAAAAAATTCCGTCGGTAGCAATTGGCGGAGGATTATTCCTAAGTGCAATGTTTTGGCTTACAAAAAGGAAAAATGAATTAGCTAAAGAAAAAAAATCTACTAATGGAAAAGAAAGCATATGAAAATAAATGATATTTTAAAACCTACTTTTTGGAAAGTGGTTTCCGTTATAATTGTAACAATGGGTTTGTTTTCAACTTATTACAGATTTTCCCGAGGCCTGGGATTAACAACTAATTTGCATGATTCGGTGCCTTGGGGTTTGTGGATAGGATTTGATTTTATTGGTGTTGGACTCGCAGCTGCCGGATTTACAATCGCTGCCACGGTTCACATCTTTCACATTCATAAATACGAACCATTGGTGAGACCTGCAATTCTAACCGCCTTTCTTGGATATTTGGTAGTAGTTTGCCTGCTTGTGGTTGATCTGGGAAGACCTGAAAATTTCTGGCATCCACTCGTAATGTGGAATATTCATTCTGTTATGTTTGAAATTACATGGTGCTTAATTTGCTATACCACAGTACTAATTTTAGAGTTTGCTCCGGTTGTATTGGAAAAGTTTAAAATCAAGGCGCCTATTAAATATTTGAAAATCATCTCTATACCTGTTGTGATTGCTGGAGTAATATTTTCTACTTTGCATCAGTCGTCTTTTGGTTCATTATATTTAATTGTACCCGGGAAATTACATCCGTTATGGTATTCCTCTTTATTACCTGTGCATTTTTATATTTCATGTATTGCCGCAGGTTTATCAATGATAATATTTGAATCATTTTTGATTGCAAGAGCTTTTACAAAAGAAGATGGTTTTCATCATACGGAATTAAAAATGGATATTTTATCCGGTGCTTCTTTTGCAGTTTTAATAGCACTAATAGCAGGATTTCTATTAAAGATTTATGATTTTATCGGTAATGGTAAGCTACCCTTATTGACCGTTCCATCAACTGAAACATATTTTTTCTATTTGGAAATATTAATCGGAACTCTTGTTCCAATCTTTTTACTCAGTTATAAAAAATTAATAGAAGATAAAAAATGGATATACTTAACTTCGATTTGTGTAATCTCCGGTCTGATACTAAATAGATTAAACGTAAGTATTACAGGATTAGCTTCTTCTTCAGGAGTAAATTATTTTCCATCATTTGATGAAATAAATATCACAATGATGCTTGTTGTACTTGCAATATTTGCTTTTAGACTTATAGCTAAAAATTTTGATGTTTTTGTAAGTAATGAATCCGAACACTCAGTTAATGAAAATGGTACAGCTAAATCAAAACAAATAATTTTAAGTGAAAGATATGAGTAATGAAATTGAGTTAAAGCGTAACAAATATGAAATGCTTAAGTGTATCTGGATGACTTCCGGAGTTATAGATTATAAATTATGCGATAATAATTTTGATTGTGAAAATTGCCACTTTGATAAAGTTATTAGAAATCTATCTAATGAAAAAGAAACACAGTTTAACGGAATAGTAAATGATGCAAATACAATTTTTAACAAATTACAGAACATTAAGTATGATAATAATATCATATACTTAAAAAATAATCTTATTGCTAAGGAGATATGTACCAATACATTTTATCTTGGCATTAATCCTATTTTGGTTAGTTTTCTTGACAATGTAAACTCAATGATGATAGATGAATGCAAAAAAAGTATTTCTGTAGGACAGCAAATAATTCAAATAAACGGTTATTGGGGAAGCGTTAGCATTTCTTCCCCAATAAATTTTTTAATATACAATAAGATTGACGATTCAACAGATAAACCGTTAAAGACTGAATGGTTTGCTATAATGGGTGCTGTTCATAAGGAAGTTTTAAGTTCCAAATTACATCAAAAAGAATGGGATAAAATGCATGCAAAAGCTATTAGCACTATTGCGGAAATTAAAACACAAGTCCCAAAAGTTGGAGATACAATGATGGATGGAGGCTCTCAAATTAAGTTTCTTTATCAGCTTGTTGGTAATAAAAGATATATCGACATTTTAAAATCTTTAATCATATAAAAGTTTTTATTTTAATCTTTGTCCTTATTTATTTTCACGAAAAGCAAAAAATTGTTTCCACTTTCAATGCACATTAACATTTATTATACAATTATAGAACACCAAACAGATTGAATGTCACTAAAGTATTGTCTAATTTTGAAATAGCAGATTAGCAGATTATATGAAACCAAAAGTTATTAATACAATAAGTGCTCGGCTTATTATTTCTCTTTCCTCAATTCTGATTATACTTCTTTCAGTTTATACTTATTTCATTTTAAATCATCTCAATAATTATCTAACCGAATCAAGATTTCAGACCTCTTATAATATAAGTGAGATAATTAAAAAGTCCACACGTTATGGTATGCTTTTAAACCGACCTGAAGATGTTCACTCTATAATCAAAACACTTCGCTCTTTAAAAGGAGTTGAAGAAATTCGTATTTACAACAAGCAGGGTACAATTAGTTATTCAACCAATCCCGCGGAAATCTTGAATAAAGTGGATTTAACCGCAGAGGCTTGCATTGGTTGTCATAACAGTTCTATTCCATTGCAAAGTTTAACCAGTCATGACAAATTTCGAGTCTATAAAAATTCAGGAAATAAACGCGTGCTTGGTCTTATAAACCCAATTATGAATGAACCTGATTGCTCAGACGCAGCATGCCATGCTCATCCACAAAATGTTAATATTCTTGGGGTATTGGATGTTGGTGTTTCTCTGGAAGGACTTGATGAAATAATTCAAAAAAATACAACTATTGTAATCTTTGCTTCGATATTTCTTGTTATCGTTATTTCATTATTTTCAGGATTATTTATAACAATTTTAGTTAACAAACCAATTAAAATAATAAGGGAAGGCATTGAAGCTGTAGGCAACGGAAATTTAAATCATAAAATACAAATACATGCTAAAAATGAACTGGGACAAGTGGCTCGACGTTTTAACGAGATGTCAACAAATCTTGCTGGAGCTTATAAAGAAATAAAAAATTGGTCAGAAACTTTGAATGATAAAGTAAATGAAAAGACTAAGGAACTTAAAAATATTTTTAACCAGGTTAATCAAATTGAAAAGCTTGCTTCACTCGGAAAACTATCGGCAACTGTTGCACATGAATTGAACAACCCGCTCGCCGGAATTTTAACTTTTAGCAAATTGATAACAAAAAAATTGCATGTAGTTCAAAAAGATTCTGAATACACAAGCATTTTTGAATATTTAGAACTAATTTCTAAAGAATCTGCACGTTGCGGACAAATTGTAAAAGACTTACTTATTTTTTCTCACTCAGAACCAAATAAATTTGCAAAAGAAAACCTTCTAAAAATAATTGACAGCAGTGTAACTTTAATTAGTCATCATCTGGAAATTAACGGTATTACTTTAATTAAAGAATATGCTGAAGAGCCGATTGAGATTTTCTGCAATGCAAACAAAATTCAGCAGGCGTTGATGTCGCTTCTTATTAATTCAATTGAAGCAATGAGTAATAATAATGGAAAAATTGTAATTAACATTATTAACGAAAACAATAATGTTGTAATTAGGATAGTTGACGAAGGTAACGGAATTAATGAAAAAGATTTGCCCCATATCTTCGAACCGTTTTATTCAACAAAAGAAGAGTCCGGAGGTACTGGGCTTGGGCTGGCAGTTGTCTACGGTATTGTAGTTAATCATAAGGGAAAAATAGAAGTGGAAAAAACTTCAAATTTGGGAACTACATTTAAAGTGATATTGCCGCAAAAAGAACAATTTGCTTAGTGGGATGATTTATGGATAAGAAGGAAAAAATATTAATAGTTGATGATGAAAAAATTGTACGCGAATCTTTTTATCACTGGTTTATTGAAGATAATTATATAGTTGATACTGCCGAAGATGGTGAAACTGCTTTAAATAAATATGCAAAAGAAAAATATGATCTTCTTCTTGTTGACATGAAAATGCCTGGTATGAGCGGTTTGGATTTGTTATCAAAAATTAAAGCAATAGATAAAGATGCCATTATTATTCTCATCACTGCTTTTTCTTCAGTTCCGACTGCAATAACAGCTTTAAAAAACGGTGCCTATGATTATGTTACAAAACCTGTTGATCCTGATGAACTTTCACATCTTGTTAAAAGAGCGCTGGAACAACGTGCCCTTAAGATTGAAAACATTCAGTTAAAAGAAAGTATTGATGAAATTATTAAACCGGACAATTTGATAGGCGAAAGTTTTCAAATAAAGAAAATATATGAACTTGTACATTCTGTTTCCCGCACGGATACTACAGTTATGATTAGAGGTGAGAGTGGTACCGGAAAAGAATTAGTTGCTAAAGCCATTCACATAAATAGTGGTAGAAAATATTCTCCAATTATCACCGTTAACTGCGGTGCCTTGGCGGAATCACTTCTTGAAAGTGAATTGTTCGGGCACGAAAAAGGCGCATTTACCGGTGCTCAATTTAGGAGAAAAGGAAAATTTGAAATGGCCGACGGTGGAACAATTTTTCTTGATGAAATCGGTTCTATTTCCCTTAGGATGCAAATTGAATTGTTGAGAGTGATAGAGACAAAACAGTTTAACCGGGTTGGTGGAAATGAATTAATAAAAAGTGATTTTAGAGTTATTACTGCAACTAACGAATCTCTCGAAGATCTTGTTAAAGCAGGCAAGTTTAGAGAAGATTTATATTATAGAATAAATGTTTTCACTATTGTTATCCCACCTTTGCGTGAGAGAAGGGATGATATTCCACTCCTTGTAAATTTTTTCCTCAATAAATTTTCAAGTGCAATGAATAAAAAGATAAAGAAAATTTCCAAAGAAGCTATGGATTTTCTAATGAATTATGATTGGCCGGGAAATGTCCGTGAATTGGAAAATGCAATTGAAAGAGCGATGGTGGTTGGTAAATCCGATTCTATTACTGTTGATGATCTCCCATTCCATGTATCAAGGAATTACCTCGAATTGCCAGGTGATGAGAAAAGTCTCTCTTCAATGGAAAAGAAATACATCAACAGAATATTAAATGAGAGCGGTTGGAATATTTCTAAAACTGCTCAGATACTTGAGATCGATAGAGTTACGCTTTACAATAAAATAAATAAGTATGATCTCCGCAAGCTTGAGTAATAATGATGGATATCTTTATTGCACCGCTTAAATTTTATAGTAATGTACTGTTGCAAAATCTTATAAAAGAATTGTCAAAAAGATTTTCTTCCAGTATTCATGTTGTTGATATTAGGTTAAACATTGATAATTTCTTTTCCATAGACCGAAAACAATATTTCTCTACTCAGATTATTGCCGAAGTTATGAAGCTTACAGATCAATATAATGGTAAAATAATTTTATTAACGGACGTGGATCTTTTTGTCCCAGCCTTAACATTTATTTTTGGTGAAGCACAGCTTAATGGAAAGCACTCCATTCTTTCTGTTTGTCGTTTGCACGAAATCTTTTATTCCGGCATTTCAAACGAAAACCTTTTATTAGAACGTACGATTAAAGAAACTCTTCACGAGCTTGGGCATAATTACGGTTTACGCCATTGCATTGATTGGGACTGCGTAATGCACGCTTCTCACGGAATTGAAGAAGTAGATATCAAGGGAATCACTTACTGTAACAAATGCAGAACTAAAGTTGAAGGTTATAAATAATGTTTTTATTTATTGCTTGTGCTAATCCAAACCCCCATAAACATGGGAGCAAATAAATTTGGTTAACCAAGTAAGAGAATCTAAAGGACTTTTGATTCAGACACAAAATGGGAAAAGCTTTGCTGTTCTGGCTGATGTTGCAGAATATCAATCAATAATTGATAAACTTGAACTATTAATTGGCGGAACAACAAATTAGTGAAGGCAAATATCTTTCAGATAGCCAAGTAGGAAAACAATTAACTGCAAGATATGGGAATGAAAAAAAATTGGATAGAGTCTAAGATGAGAATCATTTAAGTTTTAATGTTTTTAAGAATTCTTCTGCTGTCAAAACGGGTAATTTACTTTTCTTGTAATCCTTTTTGTTTCTTTTCAAAAATAACGTAATTCCATTATTGATTGCTGAGAAATACTGAATTGCATCCTCAAAATCGTTGAAATCTGCATTTAGAGCTTGCTCAATTACTTTTTCATCAATTGGTAAAACTTTTAATAGAGCCTTTAGCTTTCTTAGGCTTTTCAAAGCAGATGCATTTGAAGTCAACTTTCTCAAAAGATAATGAAGATTTGTAAATATAAGTTGAGAGGTAAAATCGAGAACCTCATTTTTATCAATTTAATCTGCCCCCAATAAAACAAACATTAAGTCAAACCATAAAATTAAAATACAATAATTCGAAATCAAAAGGAGAGAAATAATTTAAGAAAGAATGTCTTCTCCTTCTGTTGTAAAATATTTCAATAAAAACAAAAATACTAGATTTTAGTCATTCTGCGATACCCTTACGCGGAATCTAATTAAAGCGGTGATTCCCAACAAGAGCATTTGAGAATGACAAAACTTAAAAATATTTTCTTAAGTTGACAGCATTGAACTGGATAGAAGGTGCTGATTCGTACGTATTTCTCAGTATGAACTTTTGTATTCTGAAAGTCTTTGAAATGAAGGCAGATATATTAAATTAATTATTCAATAAAACATAGATAAATCACCCAAACCTTCACGTAAAATTTCTGGTGTATCGCCACTAAAATCAATTATGGAAGAAGGAAGATTCTTTTGCTCGCCAAGAGATAGCATTAAATCAACACTATAATCAAAAATACTTCTAATTTCATCTGGATTGCTAAGTTGTTGCCCAAGACGGGTTGTTGCACTTGTGCTAATAATTGGATTGCCAAGCCCTTTTGTTAGCATTTCAGTTATACGGTTATCTGGAATTCTAATTCCAACAGTTTTTCTTTTTGTCCATAACTTTTTAGGAACATCTTTAGCTGCTTGCAATACAAATGTATATGGACCGGGTGCAAGTCGTTTAATTATTTTATATGCATAATCAGATACTTTTGCATACTTAGAAATGTCTTTCAAATTTGGAGCAATAAAGCTAAACAGTTTAGTCTCCGATTCATTTTTAATTTCATAAACTCTTTTAACCGCTTTTGTATTATAAATATCGCAACCTAAAGCGTAAACTGTATCGGTTGGATAAATTATTACACCGCCATTTTTTAAAACTTCAATCGCTTTGTTTATGTAGCGTTCTTGCGGATTATCAGGATGTAGTTCGTAGAATTCCATTTTATAAAGCCTCAAATTTTGATTTCAAAAAATCATATTTTTTAAGTCCCACAAAAATTTCAGCTATATTATTGCTTTGCATAATTACTGTTGTGGGTGTGCCTAATATTCCAAATTCAGTAGCTGCAATCATGTTATTTGATAGATCAATTTTACCAACAAAATTAATATCCTCTTTTAATTTATCAATAATAGGGGATTGTTTTTTGCAAACACCACACGATGGAGTAAAAAAATACAAAATTGATTTTTCAGCCTTTAATAAATTTTTAATTTCCTCATCAAATATTGAAACGTTTATTGATTTTCCGCTATAACGCTGTGATCGTTTTTGCATAAAAATTTTTAATGATAGCATTAAAATGATAATAACGATTACTGTTAATAATATATCCATTAATTAACCTCATAAATTCAACACTAAATTTAATAAACTACAACCAAAATATAACGTAATTTTTAGCGCTTCCATAAAAAAGCAGCTAAATAAAGGTACTAATAACTACTTCATTGTTTTATCTGTGTATAATTTTATTTATAGATCAGATAAATCAAGAATATAATTATTTTAATGTTTGTAAATCATTTTATATGCTCGTTTCATAATATCTTGTTATCTTTAAAAATACATTTACTAAACCCTAATAATTGTGGGAAAAAAATGCTGAAAATAAATATTATTCTTACTTTTTTGTTAATAACATTGATATACTCACCAATTTATTCCCAAGAAATAGAAGTGTTTGGAAATCTGGTACCCGGTAATATAATAATTGTAAAGGGGAATAATATTCAATGGGCTTGGATTGACAGCACACAGTTGAAGATTGATTCCCAACAATTATTCGTTTTAGGATTTGATGCAAAGGAAACGGGAAGCAAAATATTAAAAGTAAAGCACGATGCTGGCTTAGTAACACTAAAGAATATTAAGCTGCCTGATCAAGAATATAAAGTTCAAAAGATAAATAACAAAAAACAGCAATTTAGTGCTACCCCAGATTCTTTAGAAAACAGAATAAAAAAAGAAAGAGAAATAGCAAAAAATGCAAGGAAAAAAATAGGTAAAATTGATACAGCTTATTATAAATCTGGTTTTATGAAACCAATAAAAGGCGGTATCATTACAGGTGTTTTCGGAAGCCAGCGGATTCTTAATGGAGTTCCTAAAAACATGCATAATGGATTAGATATTGCTGTTCCAAGAGGAACCCCAGTTTATGCGATGACAGATGGAGTTGTAAATTTGACAACCAATAACTTCTATTATGCAGGCAGCTATATTGTTTTAGATCATGGACAAGGATTAAATAGTATGTATTTACACTTAAGTCAAATTCATGTTAAAGAAGGACAATATGTAAAAAAGGGAGAAATAATTGGTGAAGTTGGAACCACTGGTAGATCTACCGGTCCACACTTGCATTGGGGAGTTCAATGGTATTCTAAAAGAGTTGACCCAGCACAAATACTAAAAATGAAATTTGATTAGCTATAAATTTTTAAAACACTATGGAAAAAGAGTATGTTCAGTTATAAAAAATTAAATTTATTATTTATAATAATAATTATTATTCCAATGATTTTTAGTTGCAATAGTGTTGAAACTAAAAAGGAAGCAATAAACCAATTGAATAAGTTTTGGACTGAATCAGATTATCAACTTGCTTCAGACTCATTGGCTAATTTTGTGCTTAACTCAAATTTGATTTCAAGGTTTAAGCCAGATAGGAAACCTATAATAATTGTTGGAAATTTTATTGATAATTCATACGAAAAATTAAAAATTGAATTGGTTATTAAAAACTTTGAAAGGAATTTGATGAATAGCGGGTTAATAACATTTATTTCTTCAAAATCAAAAAGAGAAGAAATACGAAACGATAGGAAAAACCGAAATGATTTTGCTGACCCGATTGAATTTAAAAAGTACTTATCCAAAATAAAAGCGGATTTTTTCATTGATGGACAAATTGATTTAAAAATTGATTCATTAAAAAATTCCTCACTAAAAAATTATGATGTAACCTTAAATATAGTTGATGTTAAAAATGTAAAATCAGTTCTTTCAAAAAAGTTGAAAATAAAAAAATAATAAGTAATTAAAATTTATAATTGTAAAAATTACTTGTTACGTTAGAATAGAATTCTTATTATAACATATATGTTTATTATATTTTGGCTTAATTATTGTTATAATACAAATTATTAAATTACTCTTGGATAGGTGTTAGAAATATGGTTGAACTAAAATTTACTGCACAAAAAGCAAATGGACAAATAGTAACGGGAAATATTGCAGCGGGAACATATTCTGAAGGGAAAAAGCAAATTAAAGCTATTGTTGAAAAACATAAACTAAAACTTAAATTAATCCAAAAAAAAATAACTTTTATTTATAAAATTAAAAAAGGAAACGAACTACCTACAAAAGGAGAACAGCGGGCTTATTCAAAAGAAGAGGTTGTTCAAGCCCTTACAAAAATGGGTTATCAAGTTATTTCGGTTAACAAATATCTTTTTGAATGGGATCCAAAGCCGCCTCAACAAGAAATTTTATCTTTCGTTAAAATTAGTGCTGAATTACTAGAGCAAAAACTTCCATATAGTGAAATTATGACTCTCCTTGTTAATGACTTGGAAAATAAAACTCTTCGTGAAACTTTAAAACAGATAAATAATGAACTAAAAAAAGGGGCCGATAGCCAAACAACTTTTATTAAGCACGAAAGAGTTTTTGGTAAATTTACAGCCTATATGCTTGGTCTTGCGGCAAAAAGCGGTAACATGACAGAAATATACAAAGCAACTGCAAAATTTCTTGAAAGAAGGATGCAATTTAGTAAAGATCTACGAAGCGCTTTAATTACACCCGCAATTACAATGTTTGTTTTATTATTAGCAGTACTTTTTTATGTTGGATATATTTTTCCAGAAACAGCTAAGTTGTTTTTGAAATTTGATATTCCACTTCCTCCATTAACTGCTGCAACATTATCAATAAGTGATTTCTTAATTAATCAATGGTTTTTAGTCTTAATTGTAGTATTTGTTCCGCCAATAGTGCTAATTTGGTGGAATTCAACTCCCAACGGCAATCTGTTTTTTTCAAAATATATGATGAAAGCCCCTATAATTGGTGGTCTTGTTCACAAAACAAATATTGAAGTTTTTTGCCGTGTGTTCTATACACTTTATAGTGGCTCTGCAGAATCTATTGAGCCAATTAGAATTGCAGCTGAAGCCACAGATAATGCATACTTTGAGCAGCAAATTAAAAAAGTAGCAATTCCAATGATGATTAGAAAAGGTGCAGGAATTTCGGAATCTTTTGCTGCAGCTAAAATTTTTACTGATACGGCAATTTCTAGATTTCACTCAGGTGAAGAGACTGGAACTATCAAAAATACTGCTTTACAATTAGCAAATTATTATGAAAGTGAAACTGTATTTAGACTTAAAAATGTGATTGAAATGATTCAAGTATTTATTGCAATGGCTATTATGGTTGTTATGATTGGATTAACCCTGGTATCTGCTGAAACTGCTACCATAAATCCTTCGGTACGGTAGATAATTGCAAATAAATAATATTATACATATAAATATTAAAGAATTTGCTTATTTTTGTATAAATAATGAATAATTTCTCAAAGGAAATTGAATGCTTGATTCACAACTTGAGATGACGGACAAAGTCGGTTATTTACTTCTTAAAAAAGGAATAATTGATGAAGATATTTTGGAAAAAGCCCTTTCTGCTAAAAAGGCAGACGAGCTAAAAGGTCGCCGAAATCTCGCACAAATTTTAGTTCAAGAATTAAAATTTGATCACGATATTATATTTAGAGAAGTTTCAGTTCTTTATGCATTTAAGGAATTAAACATTTCTATTCCTGATTTATCCGAAGAAAGAATTGAAGAAATTAAAAGGCTTTTAAATTCTAAGGGTGATGAAACTCGTGACCAGTTTTTGCTACATAAAGTTTTGCCTTATAGTTACGATAAATTGCGAGATAAGCTTGTCCTTGCTGCTGTTGACCCAACTGATAAAGAACTTACAAAAATTGCTTATAGCCTTAACATTAAAAAATTTGAAGTAAATTTTTTAAGAAAAAAAGATTATGATAAGTTAATTGAAATTATTGCTCCAGTAGAAAATGAATACTTAAAAGCAATTGCTTCTTCTAATGAAGAAATTAACGTAGAGCTTGATGAAACAAATCTTGATGAAGAAGAATTAGATGCTGAAATCAATAAAAGTGCACTTGTTAATTTAATAGAAGGTGCTTTAGTTGAAGGTGTTCGTAAAGGCGCAAGTGATATTCATATTGTCCCTAAAAGTGGAAAAAGAGCAGAAATCCATTTCCGAATTGATGGCAAGTTACAGTTATGGCATGGACAAGACAATACTCAACCCGAAGCTTTAATGGCAGTTGTAAAAGATAGGGCAATGGGATTAGACCGATTTGAAAGAGAGCGAGCGCAGGACGGTTTTATTCAGCGTGCAATTGATAATCATATTATTAGATATAGAGTTTCTGTTCTTCCTATGGTTGGAACAGAATTAAAGAACAAATTTGAATCCATAGTTATAAGAATATTGGATGACCGAAAGGTTATTAAAGACTTAGGTAAATTAGGACTTTTTGGATACTCAAGCACAGCTTTCCAAAAGGCAATTACGCAACCACAAGGAATGATAATTTTAACTGGTCCAACTGGAAGTGGTAAAAGTACTACGCTTGTTGCTGCGCTTTACCAAGTAATTGACCCAACTAAAAATGTTCTTACCGTTGAAGATCCTGTTGAATATGTTATTGAAGGAGCTCGTCAGTTAAAAATTGGTTACAGAATGAATTTTGAGCAGGCAATTAGAGCAATACTTCGTCATGACCCCGATATTGTGCTTGTGGGTGAAATGAGAGATAAAGAAACTGCAGAAACTGCTATTAAGCTTGCTAATACTGGACACTTAACATTTTCAACTCTTCACACAAATGATGCACCAAGTGCTGTTGCTCGTCTTTATAAAATGGGAGTTGAACCATTTTTAATTGCTTATGCCATAAATATTATTGTAGCTCAGCGCCTTATTAGAAAGCTTTGCGAAAGCTGCAAAAAGAAAGTGGAAAAAATTGATAAAGGTGTTGCTGAACGTGCGGGAATTAATCTTGAAGAATGGAAAAATTATGAAATTTATGAAGCTGTTGGCTGTCCAAAATGTAACCAATCGGGTTACAAAGGAAGAATGGCTATTCATGAAGCATTATTTTTTACAAAAGCAATTCGTGAATTAATTGTTAGAGCTGGTGAAGAAGTTGATGAAGATGCTGTTCGTAGGCAATCTCAAAAGGATGGAACCTTAACTTTAAGAGAGTCTGGTTTGGAAAAAGTGAAATTAGGAACTACTTCACTTGCTGAGGTTCTGGCTGGAACTATGGATGATTAATTTAAATAAATATTTATGGTACTATTTATTAAGGATTATTAAATGATTGTAGTTGATGAATTACTAAAAAAATATGTTCAGAAAGTTCCCGAAAGTATTTTGGGCTCTGAAAAAGTCAGTTTTATTATTGAAATGGTTCAGCAAATGCCAGGTGAAGATAAAATTGCCCTTCATAAATTGGTAAATCATATTCTAACTTTAATGATTGAACATGAAGCTTCTGACGTTGAGCTTGGCGGGCATGGTACTGATGAGTTTGTTTGGTTTAGAATTCATGGAAATAAAACGAGAGTTGAAGAACTTCCAAGATTTAGTAGCCTAGAAGCATCTCTTCTTATTGCATCTCTGTTAAACAATAACCAATGCAAACACCTTTTAGTTGGACGAAATTTAGACTTTAGTTATACATTTCATTATGATATGCTTAATAAAGATATTCGATTTAGAGCAGATGCTTATTTTGACTTAGATACTTTAGCCCTTAATATGCGTGCAATTTCTGCAACTACCCGTCCATTGGAAACACTTGGTTTCCATCAAAATGCTATTAGAATGATGAGTCATAATTATATAAAATTTGGACTTTCATTGGTAACTGGAATCACTGGTTCTGGTAAATCAACTACTTTAGATTCAATTATTGATTTCCACAATAAATTTGATGATGCTCATATTGTTATAATTGCTTCACCAATAGAGTATGTGCATAAATCTAATAGAGCTATTATTAGGCACCGAGAAGTAGGTAAAGATGTTTTATCTTTCCAAGAAGGGGTTGTGCAAGCATTACGACAAGACCCCGATATTATAGTGATTGGTGAAATGAGAGATCCTGAAACAATATTAGCTGCATTGGAAGTTACCGATACTGGTCATAAAGTTTTTTCAACTTTGCACACATCTTCTGCTACTGAATCAATTGATAGAATTGTTGCAGAAATAAATCCTGCAGAACAAGAAAGAGTTCGCAACAGATTAGCCGATGTTTTAGTTTCAGTTGTTTCTCAAAAACTTGTTCCTACAATTGATAAAAAACGTGTTTTAGCAAAAGAAGTCCTAATTGTTACTCCTAGTGTTAAAGCTGCAATTAAAAATAACAATACCAGTGAAATTTATTTGATGATTGTTCAAGGTGGTCCACAAGGAATGATCTCGATGGAACAAGATTTGCTTAGACTTGTCAATGAAAGAGTTATTTCTAAAGAAGTTGCAGTAAGTTATGCAAATAATAAAACGCGAATGTTACAATTACTTAAGGTAACTTAACGAATGAAACAAGTAGTATGTATATATCTTGAAGGATTAGAACTAAAACTAGCTGTTTTAGGTCGTGAGAAAAATCAAATTTTTCTTTATAAAACTATATCTATTAATTCAAGCGGTTTTAAATCAGTAGATTCTACCGAATCGATTGGTAACTTTGCGCCCGATTCAATTGGAATGGATGAACTTTCTTTTGATGCCCTTGAAGGGATGAGCGAAATTCATGAAGAAAAACACACGGATACTTCGGAAATTTCAATACTAGCAGCTAAACTAGTCGATTTTGATTTGTCAAAGGTTTCTTTTATTCCAGTTGTTACAGATCCTAATGCGACATATCATATTTATGAAGGAATACTCGAAAAAGATAAAAATAAAAACCTCAGCAAAATTATCTTAGAAATTCAAAATGCTAAAGGAATTTTACTTACTAAAGATCAAATAGATTACATTTCTCTAGATGAAAAAACACATTTGTGTGTATTTACTGAATTAAATGTTAAAACTGCAAATATTGTAAATACGCTTGCTCAATATAATGGCAAAAGATATTATAAAATTCAGTCAATCAAAAGTGCTGAAATTGCGCTAGCTAACTTTGTATCTAAAACAACAAAATTTTTCCCTGAAGATTATTCCCTAATTATATACATAGGTAAGGAATTTAGTAAACTAATTTTCTTAGAAGGACAAAATCTTAAGCATATTGGTGCAACACTTGATATTGGGACTTCTAATCTTCACACTTACGATGTTTATTTTTCAAAAATACTTTTGGAAATGGAAAATGGTGGAATTCCGCGTCTTGATAATGTTGTTATATGCGGTGACGATCGTTCCGAAAATTTGGTGCTATCATTTTATGGAACTTTTCCAGAGGCAAATGTATCCGAATTGCAATTTGATTTGTTTGATACTAGTCGTTTAGAAGAAGATGAACAAAAAGAAATATCTTCCTTTACTGTACCAATTTCAGCTGCTTACGAATATTTTGCTGAGTTTGATAAAGAGTTAAAAGGAATAAACATACTTCCAAAATATATTGTTGAAAATCAAAAATTTCTCCAGTTTGGATGGCACAGTTTTGCAATTTTACCTTTGTTGTTTTTAGTAACTTTTTACTTTACATTTAGCTGGCTTTCTAATTCTCAAGAAATTAAGGAGTTGGATAATACAATTTATGGTTTGGAACAGATGTCCATTCAAAATCAGAATATTTTAGACGAAATGAGTCCTTTATCAGAAAGAATTGCTAATTTTTCAAATACCCAAGCAATTTTAGATTCTGCAATGAGTGGTACTGAAGTTTGGGGAAAAACAATTGAAAAAATTTCCAACTTTGTTGAAAGACGAAGAAACTTTTGGGTTTCACATTTAGAAACTAAAGATGGAACTACTGTTTTGATTAAAGGATATTCACTCTCACGAAACGTACTAACAGAATTTGCTGAATATAGTAATTCTTCAATTTTACAAAATATTTTGTACGAACCTTTACGCGAAAAAAATGCTTTTGCCTATACATTAAATTTTAATATTGAAAAGAATAAAGAATAATGGATCGAAAAATAAAAAACACAATAATACTAATTGCTTTACTACTTTTTATAAGTGTAGTTGGAAGTGTTTTTACTTTTTTTATACAAAACGGTGATATTGATTTGCGTAAAAAAAGGATTAATGAGTTGAACCTTAATGCCCAAAATGCTTATTCAACTCAAGAGTTAATTGTGCAATTAAACACATTAAAAAGCAGAGCTGCCGAATTGGATTCTATCTTGGCGCTTCGAAAATTTAATATTCCAGTTAATTTACCGCAATCACAGTTTTTTAATTTTATTAATAAAGTAAGTTTTAATTTTGCTCCAGAATCAAATATAAATATTGAATATAAGACTATTGAGCAATTTCAGCATTATAAATATTATAAATATCGTCTGTTTGGAACGGTATTTTATAATGATGTTTATAAAATGATATATGCAATTGAACAAAGCAAAGAACTAAAAAAAATACTTTCAACTTCGTTTGATAATTTTGTAAAAGTTGACGAAGAAGGTATTCCACAATATTTTGTTACATATAATATAGAATGTGCAGTCTATTATTCCGATAATGATAGGTATGCATCTTCTGTTTCAAAAGAAAATAGATTAATTCCAAATCCTATTTATGATGTTTTTTATCCCCTAATAAGAAATGAAATTTTACCAAATATAGATGGTCTGCTCGATGTTCAATCGGCTCAACTTTTAGCCATAATTCCAGAAGGAGCTTTTCTTGTTGATTCAAAGGGAACTACATATTTATTATGGGAAGGTGATAAAGTTTACTTAGGATATCTTACCGAAATAGATTATAACAGTAATGTAGTTCATTTTGTGTTAAACAAAGGCGGAATAATTGAAAAACTGACTCTAACTCTTGAGAAGAAAGAAGAAGTAGTGAAACAATAACTAATTATAATCTATAATAGATAAATTAATGAATTTACATGAATTCAATCTGAAAAAAATTATAAACAGATGAAAAATTGAGTGATAAAATGAAAAAGAAAACGATACTACTAATACTGTTATTTACAATTCCTTTGTTTGGACAAAAGGAAATAGAAAAACGGTTAAGTCAATATGTTAATCCTAATGAAATTGTTTCATTGGCAGAACATATTCCTTTTGATAAAGCTATTGAAGTCTTGAGCAAAGTAAGTGAAAAAATTTCTGGTAAATCAATTATTTTATCGGACGGTTATAGTGAGCCAATTGGAATTGAAATTACCCGAATGCCTTATATGCGCGCCCTTAACATTATTGTTACTTACCACAAAAGGATTTATGTTGAAGATGCAAATGCAATTGTTGTTAAAACAGAATCCAAAGCCGGCGAAAAATTGGGCGACGAAATATACGCTGCTGTTGATTCAAGAGAGGTTAAAATTTCTGCTTTATTTTTTGAGGCCAATATTTCTGATATGAAGGAAAGAGGAATAAATTGGGATTTGCTTATTCAGCAAACTGGGTTAAGCTTTGGAACAAAATTAACTTCTTTTACTCAAGAAAAAGCTACAACCGAAGGTTCAAGTTCACAACAAGCTGTTGCTCACGAATTTACTTTTGGTAATTCTACTTCATTTGAGGCGGGCAATTTTACTGGCGATGTTGTTGGGGCATTTAAATTTTTTGAAAATAATGGTCTGGGTGAATTAATTGCAAGACCAAATATTACAGTTCGTGATAAAACTACAGGTAGAATCCAAATTGGCTCTGATATTTCTATTAAAGAACGGGATTTTTCTGGAAATATTATTGATAGGTTTTATTCAACTGGAACTATAGTTGAAGTTACGCCTTATTTGTATAATGAACAAGGAGTTGATTATGTTTTATTACAACTCAAAGCTGAAAGAAGTTCTGCAAATCCAGGTGAAATTTCAACCGAAATAAGAAAAACAGTCGCAAATACCGAAGTTTTAATGCTTGATGGCGAAGAAACGATTATTGGTGGATTATTTACTAACGAAGAAACTGTTACTCGAAGCGGAATTCCATTTCTAAAAGATTTACCTTGGTGGGTATTTGGAATTAGATATTTAACAGGCTCCGATGTAACAACAATAACCAAAAGGGAAATTATTATTTTAATAGATGTTGAAATAATTCCTGCTTTAAAAGATAGAATTGCAAATAAGAAAGAGAATCTTTTTAAGGAATCAATTCGTAAAAACAATAAATATATTCAAGATATTCAAAAGCAAAACAAGGAAGTACACTCTGAAGACAACCAAATTGATAATGAAGTAGAGAAATAATTGTGAGTTCAATACTAATAGTTGATGATGATTTAAAAATATGCATCACTTTAGCCGAAGACTTAAGTGAAATTGGTTACATCACGCATTTTTCAAATAATGCTCAAGATGCTATTAAATATATTAAAACATCTAAAGTTAGTTTAATTTTACTTGACTTAAAAATGCCAGAAAATGATGGCTTTTATTTGTTATCCGAAGTTAAAAAGATTGATAAAAGCATAAAAACAATTGTTTTAACTGCTAATGTTGATGTTGAAAGTGCATTGCAAGCTGCTGAATTAGGGGTTGATGAGTATATTTTGAAACCATTCAAGTTTGATAAACTACTTTTAACAATTAGAAGTGTTTTGAAGAAAAAAGATTCTGCAATGCAATAAAATTGATGAATTTGTTTTTACTAAATAATATAAAAACTTAGCAAAATGAAGATAAATGTTAGATTATTATTAATTACTTTTACTGTAATCGTTATAATTTCCTTATCTTCAACATTTATTTTCTATTCAACCACCACTTCACTGCTTAAAAATCAATATTCAAAGGTAATAATAAATTCAAAAACGGATTTTAATCTCGCATTTCAAAATTTAATTGGATCACTCGATAGCGAATTATATGAGCTAACTGAAACAAAGAATATTTCAAATTCAACATTAAACGATTTAGATTTTATTTTTTCGATAGATAATAATCGAAAAATTATCCAAAATAAGTCACTTTTCAGTGAAAATATTAATAGAGCATTTTTTTCTGACTCGTTTGATGAGTTTTTGTCAAACTACCCAAACATTATTTTGAAATACTATCAAAACAATGAAAAAGAGTCTTATTTTTATGGAAAGGTGTTAAATGAAGAGCTTTTAAATAAATTGAGTGAAAAAATTAGGTCAGAAGTTGTGTTACTAATAAAAAAGACACCCTTTATGGCATCCAATATATTTCAAAATGAAATTTATTTTACTATAATTTTTGAAGCTGCAAACAAAAAAATGCCGAAATTAAATTCAAACGTTTTTTATAAAGAATTAGAGAATGGCGATTTTTTTGCCGATATATTTGTTCCAGAATATTTAATAGTCAACGACCCTATTCAGTTTTTAATATTTAATGTTCCAACCGATTTAGATGAATTTAGAGATAAAATTCAATCAATTACTTTAACAATTGCATTTACTGGCATTCTTTTATCACTCATTTTTGTCCTTTTGTTTACCACCAAAATAAGAAGGCAAATTTCTTTATTGAGCGATGCAACCCAAATAACTGCTAAAGGTGATTTATCTCATAGAGTTTCAATTATTTCTAATGACGAATTAGGAAATCTTGGGAAAATATTTAATAATATGTTAGACCACATTCAATCTAATGAAAAATCGGAGCGGGAATACAGCGAGCTAATAACAATAATTAATAAAACACCCAATTTGAAAGAGCTTTTAGATACTGTTCTTGAAAAAATAATTAAAACTACTTCTATTTCTTTTGGTGTTTTCTATTTAGTTGAAAATAAAAATATAAAGCCAATTTCAACTCATGGAATAAGTCATTCGGTTCTTAAAGCACATGATACAAATAGCTTTTATTCCGATGTTATTAGTAATAAAAAGTTGGTTGAATTAACGTTTGATGAAAATTATCCAATTATTAAAACTGGATTGACAGAAATTGAAATTAAATACCTTTTAATTATGCCAATAATATTTAATAAAACTGTTATTGGCGTAATTGAATTGGCAAGTGAACATAAACCTATTAAGTCTCCTGTTCATTATTTGAATAAAATTAAAAACCAATTAGCCATAGGTTTAAATAGCTCTCTTTCTTATGAACAATTGGAAAATTTAGTTGGTGAATTGAAAACATTGAATGAGGAATATCAGAAGCAAAACTTTCAAATATCTGAAAAAAATTCCGAGTTGATAAATTTGCATGGAGAACTTAAAAAACAGACAACCGAACTTAAAGAACAAAGGAAAAAAGCAATTGAATTAACTCATGTAAAATCACAATTTCTTGCAAATATGTCGCACGAGCTTCGCACCCCACTTAATTCTATTATTGGATTAACTGAACTTATTTCTGAAGATGCTTCCACTTATACAAAAACAAAAGATAGATTAAAAATTGTTTTACGAAATAGTAATAAATTGCTGGCAATGATTAACAATATTCTTGAATTTTCGAAAATTGAATCGGGAAAATTTGAACTGAATAAAGCAAACTTTGTTTTCAGTGAATTTTTGAATGATATTTTTAACTCATTTGAACCATTAGTTACTGAAAAGGGTTTAAAATTTGAAATAAATTTTGATAGTAATTACGATTTATTATTGAATACAGATAGGCATAAGTTAGAGCAAGTAGTACTAAATCTTTTAAGTAATGCATTAAAATTTACTGAAGTTGGTGGAATTAAAGTAAAAGTTGTACTTGTTAATAATATTTCACTTAAAATTGATGTGGTTGATACTGGGATTGGAATTACGGAAGATGATAAAGAGAGGATTTTTAAGGAGTTTGAGCAAGTCGATTTTACAACATCCAGAAAATATCAAGGGGCTGGTTTAGGATTAGCGATTTGTAAAAAATATCTTGAGCAGCTTGGAGGACAAATTAGTGTTTTAAGCAACCAAGTAAGAGGAGCTTCTTTTTCTGTTTTTTTGAATAATGTAGTTTTGGAAAGATTTTTGATAACAGATAGCCTAATTCTTAGAAACAAAATTGCTAATAGTGAGCATGAAATTAAACGAATTGCAGTTTTGCATAAACAAGAAAGATTAAATAATGAAATATCAAGTTACTTTGAAAAAAACAATTACGATATTATTACTTGTCAGGCAAATGTTGAAGACTTATCTCAACTTGAAAACAGAATCTTGGATGGAATTATTTTTGAATTAAACTATAATTTAATTAGTGATTGGAATATTTTATTAAATATAAAACAAAATGTAAATATGAGAGAAATACCATTAGTAATTTTAACTCAAAATACTAATGATAATCTATTTTCACCAACAAATATTTTTGATTTTATAACGGATGCCAATAATTTAACATGTTTACAAAAAAGAGTTGAATTAATTAGTTTGCAATTTGATGAAGTTAAATCAATTCATATTATAAGTAATTCACAAACCGAGTTTACAAATAACTTAAAAGAATTGAACAATAAATTTTCAATTACTTTTTCAGATGTTGACAACTTATCCGATTTTGAAATGAGTAGTAAAGTAAATTTTGTAATTGTTGACGTTCATTTGTTGACTTACCAAATATATTCTAAACTAAAGGCAATTAATATTCCCATTTTAATTTTTATAAACACAAATATAATTAATGAGAATATGCCAATTATAACAAATAATTGGAGCAAGCTAATTGATGAATTTTCTAATTCTAAAGAAGATACTAATAAACAAATAAATCAAAAAATTTCATTGTTAAAAAAAATTAAAACAAGTATTTTACCAATATTAGAAACTTCCGAAGAAATCAATTTGGCAAATGATAAAAGCAGTTTTAAGGTTTTAGTTGTTGATGATGACAGTGATACACTGTTTACAGTTGGCGAAATATTGCAAAATATAGGTTGCAAAATATTATACGCCAATAACGGTGCAGAATGTTTAACAGCCCTAAAGGAGTCTACACCAGATTTGGTCCTTTTAGATATTATGATGCCAGTTATGGATGGATTTGAAACCATTAAAAGGATAAGAGCAAATGAAGAGACTAAAAATATTATGGTTTATGCTATTACTGCTCAAGCAATGTTAGATGATATTTTTATAATCAAAAACAACGGTTTTGATGATTTAATAACTAAACCAGTTAATGCAACTACTCTTGCATTTAAAATTAAACAAGCAATGGATAAGTGAGAAAAAATGTATGAAAAAAGTATTAGTTGTTGACGATCAAAAAGATAATGTCTTTGTTTTAGAAGATAGACTAAAACGTGAAGGGTATGAAATATTAAAGGCGTTTAATGGGCAAAAATGTATTGAAATTGCCGAGGAGCAAATGCCCGATATAATTTTACTGGATGTAATGATGCCTGGCCTTTCTGGATTTGAAGTTTGCAAAATTTTAACTTCGTCAAAAGTCACAAAAAATATTCCAGTGATTTTGGTTACCGCTCTTAATGAAGCCGCAGATTTGAATGAGGGATTTTTAGCAGGTGCTTTTGATTATATTAAAAAACCTTTTAACAGAATTGAACTTATTGCTCGAGTTAAAGCAGCTCTTAGGTTTAGCGAACTACAAAATATGATGTTGGAATTTGAAAAAATTAAAACTTTTTCAGCTACAGTTTCAACAGCAAATCACGAAATTAAACAACCACTTACTCTAATAAATTTATCAACCGCGGCTCTTAATCGCGAGTTAGGCAAAGATGAAATAAACAAGGAAGCTATTAAAAAAAGAGTGGGATTTATTGAAGATGCAACACGCGATATAATTTCAGTTTTGGACAAATTAAGTTCAATTAAAAGTCCAATTTTTACTAACTGGGTAAACGATGTTAAATTAATTGATTTATCAGAGGCGAGTAAAAGCGGAAATTAGACAATTAATTCTTGAATTATTTTTAGCATGTCTTCAAAATTCCATGGTTTCTTTACTGTTTTTGTGACATTCAAATCAAAATATTTATTATCAATTGATTCTTGAAAGCCAGTTGTTAGTATAATTGGAATATTGGAATTAATAATTCTTATGTTTTTTATGCACTCAATTCCATCCATTAATGGCATCATTTTGTCAACAATCACTATATCAAATTCATCCTTCTTAAATTTTTCTAATGCTTTTTTACCATTATTAGCAGTTGTTACTTGGTAATTATATGATGAAAGCAATTCGGAAAACAGTTCAAGAATTATTTTATCGTCATCAGCTAAAAGTATTTTGTGAATTTTATTTTGTACTTTTTTTATTTCAAAATCTTTAACTGCAGGAAGTGTAATTATAAACTCAGTTCCAATGTTTAAGTCGCTTTTCACTTCAATATTTCCAGAATGATCTTCGATAATATTTTTAACAATTGCTAATCCCAAGCCTGAGTTTGATTTGTGCTTTTTTAAACTAAAGCCTTCATCAAAAATTTTTTTTAATTTCTGCTTAAAAATACCTTTGCCTGTATCTTTTATAGAAATGATAATTTGACCGTTATTTTTATCGTTTTTTGCTGAAAAGACTATACTTCCAGAAGAACTAATAGACTCAATTGCATTTATAATTAAATTTAAAAACACTCTATATAAGTCAGAGTAATTTGCTTCAACTTTATTTAGGTTTTTATCTAGTTTAAATTGAAGTTTTATATTACGGGATAAGGTTGGCTTAATAGTTAACTTTAGATTTGTAACCATATCAGCAATTACAATATGTTTCTTAATTTTAATATTATTATCCGCCAATTCATTAATAATATCAATAGCTCGCAATGAATTTGCCTTTATAGTTTGAACATATTTTGAAATCTTGGTATTACTTTTACAAAGTTTTTCTAAAATTTCGGAGGATGCAATTGTGCTCGTAAAAATATTATTAAGATCATGAATTGCTAATTTCATTTGCGAAGTAGAATTAAGATTTAGCTGTGTATTTGACATTTATCTATTCATAAAGTAAATATTATTTGTGAAGATTATACTTTCTAATTTTAGTATAAAGTGTTTTTTGACTAATTCCTAATACATTTGCTGTAGTTTCTCTATTCCAATCATTAGAATCTAAAATTTTCTTTATATGAATGGATTCTAATTCGTCAAGACTCGATACATCCAAATTATCTCCATAATATTGAACAGCTTCTTCGTTGTTTAATACTGGAAGATTTAAATCTTTTGGTTGGATTTCACTGCCATCAGAAAAGATTAAAGAACGCTCAATTATATGCTCCAATTCTCTAACGTTTCCTGGAAATGAATATTTCATTAATATTTTTTCGGTTTCTGCTGAGAGTCGTTTAGTTGAACGAACGGAAGCTTTTTTTTGTAAAAAATATTGAGCAAGTAAAAGTATATCTTTCCCGCGATTTTTAAGTTGGGGAATTGTAAGCGTAATTACATTTAATCTAAAAAGTAAATCGCGTCTAAAATTTTTGTTATCGGCTTCTTCCATCAAATTTTTATTTGTTGCTCCAATAACTCTCACGTCCGAAGATAAATTAGTAATACCACCTATACGCCTAAATTCTCCGTTTTCCAAAAAACGCAGTAATTTTGGCTGCAAAGCTAAACTCAACTCGCCAATTTCATCAAGAAAAAGAGTTCCACCATTTGCCATTTCAACAAGACCTTGTTTTGATGTTTTTGCATCAGTAAAAGCA
Source organism: Ignavibacteriales bacterium CG18_big_fil_WC_8_21_14_2_50_31_20 (assembly GCA_002786785.1). Taxonomy (GTDB): domain Bacteria; phylum Bacteroidota; class Ignavibacteria; order Ignavibacteriales; family Melioribacteraceae; genus 1-14-2-50-31-20. The sequence continues at coordinate 26,464 of PCUD01000081.1, forward strand.
CCTTTTTCATATCCAAACAATTCGCTTTCTATTAAAGTATCTGGCAACGAAGCACAATTAACTGCAACAAATGGTTTATTAATTCTGTTGGATTTTTTATGAATAAACTCTGCAAAAAGTTCTTTGCCTGTTCCAGTTTCACCTTCCAACAAAATATTTGAATCTGATTTTGCAGCTTTTTCTGAAAATGAAATTATTTCTCTAATTGCATCACTTTCACCAATTATCGTATTTGGTGTGTTTCTATCAACCTTGGAACTTAAAATTTTATTTTTTATAATTAAATTTTTATGCTCCAAAGCACGTTCAATAATAATTACTAATTGTCCAAACTCATATGGTTTAGTAATAAAATCGTATGCGCCATCTTTTATGCATTGTATTGCAGTTCTTATTTCGGTTTTAGCTGTTAGGACAATTACTTGTAAATCGGGGTGATGTTCTTTTGTGTATTTTAAAACTTCTTCGCCCTGAACATCAGTCATTTCTAAATCTAACAATAACAAGTCGTAGGTTTTCTTCTTTAAATTTTCAATTGCATATTTGCCGTCAAAAGTTATATCAACTTCATATCCTTCATTAATTAGTTCTTCTTTTAAAAGGTAGCAAAGAGTTTGATCGTCGTCGGTTATTAAGATATGTCCGTTTTTCATATAACTCATTAATTATTATTACACACATAAATATAAAGAAATTAACAATTCTTTATTAAGCAAATAAATTATGGCTTAAATAAAGGGGAAATATTTCCGCCAGAGAGAATTAAAGCAACTTGTTTATTGTAGAATATTTCTGGATTTTCCATAACAACAGCCAAAACAGTTGCCGAAGATGGCTCAATAATAATTTTCATTCGTTCCCAAATTAAATACATTGCTGATTTTATACTTTCCTCTTTAACTGTAATTATTTTATAAACACCATTTTTAATTATTTCAAATGTTTTTTTGCTTAACGATGTTAAAAGTCCATCGGCAATAGTATTTGGATTTACCGAAGGATATATTTTATTATCCCTAATTGAGCGAAAAGCATCATCGGCACCATGTGGTTCTGCTCCAATTACTTTTGTGTTTTCTGAAAAATATTTTGTGGCAAGAATTGAACCGCTTAACAAACCACCACCGCCAACAGGTGCAATTAGATAATCAATATTCTTCATTTCCTCATAAATTTCTTTTGCGCAGGTTGCTTGTCCAGTTATTATTCTGTAATCATCAAAAGGATGAATAAATGCGGCTGAGGTTTTTTCAACAATTCCATTAAGAGTTCTTTCTCTATCTTCAAGAGTGGCTTTACAAAATGTTATATTTCCCCCATAACCCTTAACTGCGTTAATTTTAATTTGGGGAGCATTTTCTGGCATTGCAATATAAGATGGAACATTAAGTATGCGAGCAGCTAAAGCTAATGCACCAGCGTGATTTCCAGAAGAATGTGTGGCAACGCCGTTTTGTAATTCATTTTTTGATAATGATAAAATTGCATTTGTTGCTCCACGCATTTTAAAAGCACCAGCTTTCTGAAAATTTTCACATTTGAAAAACAAACTAGAATCCAACAATTTGTTAATTGATTCTGATTTTAGAATTGGCGTTTTGTGTATAAATGGTTTAATTTTTTCATGTGCTGTTTCAATATCGCTTTTTGTGGGAAGTGTGTTCATTTTAGTCTTATTTTTTAATTGAATTCCAAAAGTATTTAATATGCGAATTTGATTTTTCAAGCAATCCATCTAAATTAACAGAATCTTTTGCAAAAAATTCCAACCGAAGCATAAATAGTGGATAAACGAATTCTTCTGCAAGAATTTGTGGATTCTCTTTTTTAATGACATTGAAATTTAACATCTGTGAAAAAATCATTTCCCAAATTTTTATAGTGTCATTAATTAGCATAGTAATTGAAATATCAATCACTTTATTGTTACGAAACTGCTCAATAAGAATAAGTCGCAAATATTTTTTCTGTAATTCAGTATTCCAATGAATGAATAAAACGTCAACAAATTTTTGGATAAAAACTTTAGGATTACTCAAATAATCTAATAATTCATCGGTTAGCAATTCAATTCCTACCGAATTATCTTTAGCATCCTGAATAAGTTCTATTATTAAAGCTTCTTTTGAAGGGAAATAATTATATAATGCACTTTCTCTAACGCCAACATTTTTACCAATATCACGTACTGAGCCGCCAGCAAATCCATAATTAGAAAATAGGTTTAATGCCTCTTCTTTAATCCTTTCTCTTGTGTTTTGCTTGTTAGTCATTTGCTTCAAAAATTTAATGGAAAAACATTTGATTAAAATAAATAAAATAGTATTAAAATTCTAACTATGTTTACACTTTCAAAATTATATTTTAACTAAAATGCACGAACATTCATCCAATATATTATTTAACTCACTCTCAATAACCAGTTTTATATTTGTAATGATGCTCTTAATTGAGTATGTAAACGTAATTACAAAGGGAAACTGGCAGAACAAAATTTCAAAAAGTAAATATGGTCAGTATTTACTTGGAGTGTTTTTGGGTGTAATTCCAGGCTGTTTAGGCTCTTACACAATTGTTTCGCTATATGCTCACAGAGTTGTTGGGTTTGGGGCTTTGGTTGCTACTATGATAGCTACAAGCGGCGACGAAGCATTTATTATGCTATCATTATTCCCCCAAAAAGCGATACTACTTTTTGCAATAATTGGTATTGTAGGCTTTTTTTCTGGAATTGTTACCGATTATTTCACAAAAAAATTTAATATAAACTTCCAATTACACGAGCATAATTTTGAAGTTCACGAAGATGAAGCTTCCCCTTGTTTTTCAATTACTGAAATTAAACTGCATTTGCAAAATATTAGTTTTCCACGTGCATTATTAGTTGGGTTATTACTAAT